>NZ_BAEU01000144.1:0-20799 GCF_000246875.1 Halomonas sp. KM-1 | reverse complement strand
CTGGCGCGAGGCGCCGGGCCACCCCAGCCCCAATGCCGGCTGGCCCGAGTCGATGATGGCGCGTCTGCTCGGCGTGCAGCTCGGTGGCGTCAATCATTACGCCGGGCAGGTGTCCGAGCGGGCCCTCATGGGCGAGCCCCGCGAGGTGCTGCGAGTCGTCCATATCCAGCGCGCCGTGGTCCACATGCACGGCGCCTGGGTGGTCTTCTTCCTGCTGATGGCCGGTGTGGCCGGGACGTGGAGCGCATGGGCATGAGCGAGGGGAGAGGCGTATGAGCGACTGGCCGAGTCACGGCGGGCGTCCGGAGCAGCTGTTGCCGCACTTCGGTCTCGCTGGCGACAATGAGATCGTCGACTTCAGCGCCAACCTCAACCCGCTGGGGCCGCCGCCCTGGCTAGCTGAGCGGCTCGCCGCCAGCGTGACGGAGCTCGCCACCTATCCCGACTCCGACTATCGCGAGGCGTGCGAGGCCATCGCCCGCGTCGAAGGGCTGCCCGCCGAACAGGTGCGGTTGACCAACGGCGGCGCCGAGGCAATCTTCCTTGCCGCGGCGCTGCTGGCTAGGCAAGGGGTGAGCCGGGCGGCGATCATGCAGCCCACCTTCGGCGAATATGCGCGCGCCTGCCGTCACTACGGCATCTCCACGGAGCCTCTCGCCCTGACGGGGGACCGTTTCATGCTGGACGAAGCGGGTGTCGCTGAGGCCATGCGCGATGCCGGCGCGCTGTTCCTGTGCCGCCCCAACAACCCCACCGGAACGCTGATCGAGCGAGAGCGGATCGAGCGCCTGCTGGCGGCAGGCCAGCGCCACGGCGCCACGCTGGTGGTGGACGAAGCCTTCGTCGATTTCGTTACGCCGGATGAGCGGCTCACGCCGCTGCTGGCCCGCTTCGACAATCTGCTGCTGCTGCGCTCGATGACCAAGCTGTACGCCATTCCCGGCCTGCGGCTGGGTTACCTGCTGGGCTCGGCCACAGCGGTAGGGCGTATCGGCGAGCTGCAGCCGCCGTGGAGCGTCAACGCCCTGGCGGCGGGGCTGGTCGCGCCGCTATTGGCGGATCGTGACTATCTGGCACGGACCCGCGCCTGGCTCGACGCCGAGCGGCCCTGGCTGCATGCCGAGCTCGAGGCGCTGGGGCTCGACGTCGTGCCTTCCCACGCCAACTTCCTGTTGTTCAGGGATGCGCACGGCGAGTCGATGCCGGCGCTGCTGGAACACCTGGCGCGCTGCGGCATCCTGGTGCGCCATACCCACAATTTTATCGGCCTCGAGGGTGCCTGGCTGCGGGTGGCGGTGCGCTCGCGCAAGGAGAATGCTCAGCTGGTCGAAGCCATCACCCGCTGGAGAAATCCATGATCGCTTTCATCAGCGGCGGGGCGCGCTCCGGCAAGAGCACCCATGCCGAAGCCCTGGCACGACGCTGGCAGGCCGAACGGGGCGGGGCCCGCTATTACCTGGCGACCGCGAGGAGCGGCAGCGATGGCGAGTGGCAGGCCCGCATCGGCCGCCATCGGCAAGCCCGGGGCGAGGGCTGGATCACCCTGGAGGAACCGGTGGACCTCATTGCTGCCCTCGAGCAGGTGGAGCCGGGCGGCACGCTGCTGCTCGACTGCCTGACCCTGTGGGCCAGCCAGCTGCTCTATTCCAGCGAGCATGACAGCGAGCTCGCCGAGGTGCGGGGCATCGCCATGCTCGAGCACCTGCTGGCCGAGGCCCGGCGACGCGACGTGGCGCTGGTGATCGTCTCCAACGACGTCAACGAGGGCATGCCCCCCGAGGACGCCGAGGTGTGGCGCTACCTGGCCTTTCTACAGCGGGTTCACCGCCTGGTGGCGCAGGAGGCGGACGAGGTGATCCAGGTGATGGCCGGGCTGCCGCAGGTGTGGAAGCGCCGTGATGGAGAGCCATCATGAAAGGCGCCGCCTACGGCCTGGTGCTGGCGCTGCAGTTCCTGACCCGGCTGCCGCTGCCCGTCGCCTGCCCCTGGACGCCGGCCACCCGGCGCTGGGCGGTGCGCTGCTATCCGCTGGTTGGCGTGCTGCTCGGCGGCCTGCTGGTGGCGGTGGCCGCGCTGCTCGAGAACTTGCTGCCCGACGCCCTGCTGGCGCTGGCGCTGCTCACGCTGTGGGTGGCGCTCTCCGGTGGGCTGCACCTGGACGGCCTGATGGACGTGGCCGACGCCCTGGGCAGCAACGCGCCGCTGGAACGCAAGTGGGAGATCATGAAGGACCCCCATGTCGGCAGCTTCGGTATCCTGGCGCTGGTGTTCCTGCTGCTGTGGAAGGCCGCGCTGCTGTTCGTGATGATCGACATCGGCACGAACCTGCTGCTGTTGGTGATGATTCTGGGGCTGGGGCGCTTTTCTGCCGTGGCGCTGCTGGTACTGGCTCCGGCGGCGCGGCCCGAGGGCATGGCCGCCAGTTGGAAGCGTGACCTCACAACGCGCGATCTCTGGCTCGCGGCGCTGCCGCTGCTGCCGCTGGCCGTGCTGGTGCCGGGTGGGATGTGGCTGTGCCTTGCACTGACGCCGTTCCTGATGCTCTATGCCTGGGGCATGCTGCGCGCCTTCAAGGGCATCAACGGCGATATCGTCGGAACCGCAATCGAGGGAGGAGAGCTATGGCTGCTGCTGGTCGCCTGGAGCTGGTGGTCGTTCGTCACGGGGTGACGCAGTGGAATCGCGAGCGTCGCTACCAGGGGCAACGCGACATCCCGCTGCTGCTGCCCGACGCCCTGCCGGGCCTCGACCGGTTGCGCGGGGAGCTGGAGGAGCAGACCTTCGACGCCGTGCACTGCAGCGACCTGACCCGCTGTCGGCAGACCCTGGCGCACGTGGTCGAAGGGCGCGAGAGGGCCTGGCCGACGCACTTCGATGCGCGCCTGCGCGAGCTCGATTTCGGCGACTACGAGGGGCGTACCTACGATGAGCTGAAGTCGCAGCCCTTCTATCGCGCCTGGATCGACAGCGAAGGTCGGCAGCCGCCGCCCGGCGGCGAGTCCACCGCCGACCTGGGCCGGCGGCTCGACGCCTGGTTCGGCGATGTGTTGAGCGCTTGCACGGCGCTTGGCCAACGTCGTGTGCTGGTGGTCACCCATGGCGGGGTGATTCGCGAGCTGCGCCGCCGCTTCGAGGGCATCGGCTTCTGGCAGGGTGACGTCGTCCAGGCAGAGGGACGCCGCTTCTCGTTTTCCATCAACGAAGAGGGACGCTGGCAATGCAGCTCTTCATCGGCGGTGCCTGCGCCGGCAAGCGCGACGCCATAAGGCAGCACTTCGACACCCCGCATTGGTACTCCGCCCATGCCGGCTGCCGGCTCGAGGCCTGGCGCTCGCTGACGGAAACCCGCTGCCTGGTGCTGGAGGGCTGGGAGCGTTGGATCGGCCAGCGGCTCGCCGATGAGCGGAGCGACGACCGGCTGCGCCAGGCCATGGTGCGTGAACTCGACGCGCTGCGCGCCTGGGAGACCGAACAGGGCGGTCAGGCCGTACTGATCCTGCTCGAAATGGGCCGCGGCATCGTGCCGCTCGGCCGGGAGAACAGGCGCCTGCGCGACCTCAATGGTTGGCTGGCCCAGGACGCCGCGGCCCGCTGCGAGCGGGTCTGGTACGTATGGAATGGGCTGGTGAAATCGCTAACGCTTTGATCTGTCTCAATACACGCCTAACCCTGCGTTGACGCCCTGGCGCGAGATTGCTAGCTTACGCCCACTCTCAGGCGCCTCATGTCCTATCGAGGTTAAACGGGAAGTCGGTGACTCTCTTCGCAAGACGAAGAGGCGCATTCCGACGCTGCCCCCGCAACGGTGATCGAGTGTAGGTCCATCATCACGCCACTGTGCTTTGCATGGGAAGGCGATGGACCCGAAGCGTGCAGTCGACGCTTCGCTCGTCAGCCCGGAGACCGGCCTGAGATAATTTGCCGGGTTGCGGTGGGCTACCTCGAGGCAGGGCAGGCGCCGCCGTTCACCTCTCCCTTTCTCGATCCCTTCACGCCACCCCGGCTTCGCCTAGAAGACCGTGCGGGTAGGCACGGCGAGCAAGGGAATCAAAATGAAAACCAAACCTCACCTGGCTGCGCTCCCTATGGCTGCGCAGGGCCTGGCCGCCTTCGGCCTGGCAGCGCTTCCTCTGGCCGTTCAGGCCCAGACCACGGTCAATCAAGACACCGATGTCGTCGCCCTCAATCCGATGGTGATCACCGCCACCCTGGCGCCGCGCACCGCCGACGAGACGCTCTCCTCGGTGACAGTACTCGACGAGGCCACCCTGCGCCGTCAGGACCCCACCAGCGTTACCGATATGCTGCGCGGCCAGCCGGGGGTGGACGTCATCACCAACGGCAGCTTCGGCAAGAACAGCAGCGTCTACCTGCGTGGTACCGGCAACGAATCGACGCTGCTGATGATCGACGGCATTCGCCTGCGCTCGGCGACGGCGGGTGGCGCGGCCTGGCAGTTCCTCGACCCGCGCATGTTCCAGCGCGCCGAGATCGTGCGTGGCCCGCGTGGCAGCCTCTACGGTGCCGATGCGGTGGGTGGGGTAGTGCAGTTGTTCACCCATGAGGCGCAGGAGGGCGGGCCGCACCCACGCGTCTCCGTGGGCGGCGGCTCCTTCAACACCCAGCGCTACAGCGCCGGACTCTCCGGCAGCAGCGGCGGCACCCGTTACAGCTTTGCCGGCAGCCATTTCACCACGGACGGTACCCCGGTACGTCGTGGTGGAGAGGATATGGGCTATGACAACACCACAGCGCTGGCGCGAATGTCGCATACCTTTGGTAGTGGCGCGGAAGTCGGATTTCTGGCGCTGCGAGCACGAGGTACTACCGAGTACGACGAGAGCGGCTCGCAGGCAACGACCGACTATGTTCAGCAGGTGGCGGGAATTTATGGAGAATTGCCTGTAACTGACAGTTGGAGTAGTCGTTTGACGCTGAGCGAAGCGCGCGATGAAGGTGTCAACCACTTCTGGGGGTCTATTCTTGATACGCAGACGCGCACGGTCCGCTGGGAGAATACGCTTCGCGCTGGTGCACATGAAGTTGTCGTTGGCGCGGAATATATGAACGACAGTGTGGCTGGTAGTATCACGGGGGACTCGCCTTGGGATGGTCCTTATGATGTAGAAGATCGCGATAACAAGGCTGTCTTTACCCAGGCGCTGCTCGATTTTTCCCCCTTGGCGGTGCAGGCCAGCCTGCGCTTCGACGATAACGAGGCTTATGGCGACGAAGTGACGGGCAGCCTGGCAGTGGGGTATGACATAAATACCCAGCATACGCTGCGGGCGAGCTACGGTACGGCTTTCAGGGCGCCCAGCTTCAATGACCTCTATTGGCCGGGGTTTGGCAATCCCGAGTTAGAAGCGGAAACCTCCGAAACAGTGGAGCTTGGAGTACGTGGCCAATTTGTGCGCTGGTTCTGGGATGCCGCACTTTATCAGACCGATATTGACAACCTGATCGTCTGGCAACAAATGGGGCAGCCGACAACGAACGTACCCACTACGCGTATCCGTGGTGTCGAACTCTCCGTGGGCGCAGAGATAGATGATTGGACGCTAGCTGCCGCCGCGACCTATACCGACCCTGAAGATCGGGCTACCGGAAATCGTCTTAGGCGCCGTGCCAGTCAGAGCGCCCGTTTCGACGTGGATCGTGAGCTGGGCGAGTGGTCCCTGGGGGGCTCCTGGGTTCTGCAGGGCTATCGCTACGAAGATGCCGCCAACACGGATCGAATCGGTGGCTTCGGGCTGGTCAATCTGCGCGCCGGGTGGCAATTCGCCCCGCTGTGGTCGGCTCGACTGACTGTGGAGAATGCCCTTGATAAGGAGTATGTCACGACACGTTTCTTCGATGGCGATGACTACCTCAATGCAGGCCGTGCGGCCTTCGTCAGTGTCCACTTTGGCCAGTAGCGGCCGATTCGGCGGGGCCCTCGGCCCCGCCGCATTTTCTGGTGCCTTGCTGACGCTGGCCCTGTCGGGGCCGGTGGCCGGCGAGGCGCATGCCGATGCGCTGTGTGCCATCGACGACCGCGAGCGGGAGGTGTGCCTCGAGGCACCGGCCAGGCGTATCGCCGCGCTCTCGCCCGGCGCCACCGAGCTGGTCTACGCCGCCGGGGCGGGGGAGAAGGTGGTGGCGGTGGTGGCCTTCAGCGACTATCCGCCAGAGGCCAGGGACGTGCCATCGGTGGGCAGCCATACCCGCATGGATCTGGAAACCCTGGTGACGTTGACCCCCGATCTGGTGATCGGCTGGATGACCGGCAACCCGCCCGAGCAGCTCGAGACCATCGAGGCGCTGGGCATGCCGGTGTTCTACATCGAGCCGCGGGACTTCGAGGGCGTTTCCGGCGCCATCGAGCGCCTGGCACTGCTGGCCGATACCCGCGACGAGGGCGAGCGGGTCGCCGCCAAATTCCGCGACGGCATGGCGGCGCTGGCCGAGCGCTACGCCGATGCCGAGCCGATATCGGTGTTTTACCAGGTGTGGGACGAGCCGCTGATGACCATCAACGACGAGCACCTGATCGGCAAGGTGCTGACCCTGTGCGGCGGCGTCAACGTCTTCGGCGAGCTGTCGCGGCTGGTGCCGCGCATCGACGACGAGTCGGTGCTGGCCGCCGACCCCGAGGCAATCCTGGCCGGCGGCATGGGCGAGGAGAACCGCGGATGGCTGACCCATTGGCAGCAGTATCCCAGCCTGACCGCCGTCGAGCGCGACAATCTCTACTTCGTGCCGCCGTCGCTGATTCAGCGCCCCACGCCGCGGCTGCTGGAGGGCAGCCGCCTGTTCTGCGAGCAGCTCGAGCGTGCCCGTGCCAAGCGCTGAAGCCGGCATGATCACGCCCCGGCGCTCATTGTGGCCGCCGCTGGCCGTGCTCGCGCTGCTGGGTCTCACGGCCCTGCTGGTGTCGGTCACCCTGGGCAGCGCCGCGCTGTCGCTGGGCGACGTATGGGCGGTGGCGCGCGGCGAAGGCAGCCCCCTGGCGCGCACGCTGATTCTCGACCTGCGCATTCCCCGTTCCCTCTCGGCCTTCGCCGTGGGTGGCCTGCTCGCTGTGGCGGGGGCGTTGATGCAGGTGCTGCTGCGCAATCCTCTGGCCGACCCCTATGTGCTGGGCCTTTCCGGCGGCGCCTCGGTGGGGGCGCTGGCGGCGATGCTGGCGGGGCTGGGTGGGGCGGTGATCACCGGCTCTGCCTTCGCTGGGGCCTTTCTCTCCACGCTGCTGGTGTTCGGCCTGGCCCACGGTACCGGCAGCTGGACCCCTTCGCGGCTGCTGCTCACCGGCGTGGTGGTGGCCGCCGGCTGGGGCGCGGTGATCACCCTGATGCTGGCGATAAGCCCCGCCGAGCGCCTGCCCGGCATGCTCTACTGGCTGATGGGCGATCTCTCCTACTCGCGCTCCCCCTGGCCGCCGCTGGCGCTGCTGCTGGTCATCTGCTTGCTGCTGATGCCGCTGGGGCGTAGCCTCAATGTCATGGCTCGCGGCCCGCTGCAGGCGGCGGCCCTTGGGGTCAACGTGCGCCCGCTGGAGTGGACCATCTACGTCGTGGCCAGCGTGCTCACCGCCACTGCGGTGACCACCGCCGGCAGCATCGGCTTCGTCGGTCTGGTGGTGCCGCACATGCTGCGTCTGGTGCTGGGCAACGACCAGCGCCTGATCCTGCCGGCCTGCGCCCTGACCGGCGGCACCCTGCTGGTGCTGGCCGATACCCTGGCGCGTACCATGATCGCCCCGGAGCAGTTGCCGGTGGGGGTGATCACCGCGCTGCTCGGCGTACCCACTTTCCTCTATCTGCTGTACCGGAGCCGCTGATGAACCGCCTCGAGATCCGCGAGCTGGTGATCGACGTGCCCGATCGGCGCGACGGCCAAGCGCTCACGCTCAGCGTCGAGCCGGGGCAGGTGTGGGGCGTGCTCGGCCCCAACGGCGCCGGCAAGACCACGCTGCTGCACACCCTGGCCGGGCTGCGTGGGCCGCGGGCAGGGCAGGTGCTGATCGACGGTCGCCCACTGGCGGCGTTGGGGCGGCGACAGGTGGCGCGTACCCTGGGCCTGGTGTTCCAGGAGCGCCACGACGGCTTTCCCGCCACGGTGCGTGAGACGGCGCTGATCGGTCGCCATCCATGGCTCTCGGCGTGGCAGATGGAGGGCGGCGAAGACCTGCGCCTGGCCGAGGCGGCACTCGAACGCCTCGACGTCGCGCACCTGGCCGAGCGTCTGGTCAGTACGCTCTCGGGCGGAGAACGCCAGCGCCTGGCGATCGCCACGGTGCTGACCCAGGCGCCGCAGATCTGGCTTGCCGACGAGCCCACCAACCATCTCGACCTGCACCACCAGAGCGCGGTGATGGCGCTGCTCGCCGAGCAGGCCGCCGAAGGCCGCGCGGTGATGATGTGCCTGCACGATCTCAACCTGGCGGCGCGCTGGTGCGACCACTTGCTGCTGCTCTATCCCGACGGCGAGGCGTGCTGGGGCCCGGCGGACAACATGCTGGTACCCGCCGCCCTGGAGCGGCTCTACGGCCAGCGACTGGCCACCGCCGAGATCGATGGCGCTCCGGTGTTCGTGCCGGTTAGATGAGGAGAGGAAGCCTGAGTTGGGCTTCTCAGGCGGGCTTCTCCGCCGATCTTTTTATAGTGCGCAGCGAAAGCGCATGATTCGGCTCTGATCGACGGGATCTTCGAGGATGTCGGCCTGCACACCGAAGGTGCGGCGCAGCCTGGCGGCGGTCAGCACCTGTTCGGGCGTGCCGAGGTCGACCAGCCGGCCGGCCTCCATCACGCCGATACGGTCGCAGTCCATGGCCTGGTTGAGGTCGTGCAGGGCGATGACCACCGTGACCGGCAACTGCTTGACCAAGCGCAGGATCGAGAGCTGATGGCGGATGTCGAGGTGGTTGGTGGGCTCGTCGAGCAGCAGGATACGCGGCTGCTGAGCCAGGGCGCGCGCAATGTGCACGCGCTGGCGCTCGCCGCCGGAGAGGGTATGCCAGAGGCGCTCCGCCAGGGGCAGCATGCCGACGTCCTCGAGGGCGCGGTGGACGATGGCGTCATCCTGCTCGGTCCAGGGTTGCAGCGGCGAGAGGAAGGGGGTGCGGCCCAGCTCCACCACCTCTCTGGCGCCGATGCGCTCGTGGGTCTCCGCCTGCTGCTCGACGAAAGCGATGCTACGGGCGATATCGCGCTGGGGCATTGCCTGCATCGGCCGGTCGTCCAGCAGCACACGCCCACGCTTCGGTCGTTGCAGTCCGGCCAGTACGCGCAGCAGCGTGGTCTTGCCCGAGCCGTTCGGGCCGATCAGGCCGAAGGTCTCGCCGGGGGCAATGCTGAGGCTGACGTCATCCAGCAGCTTGTGTCCGTGGATCGTCCAGCCGACGCCTTCCGCAGTCAGTCTCATCGTCTTCTCGTCCCACGAATCAGAATGACGGCGAAGGCCGGCGCCCCGACCAAGGCCGTGACCACGCCTATCGGCAGCACCTGCCCCGGCACGATGACGCGCGAGATGATGTCGGCGCCGATCAGGAACACGGCGCCGGCCAGCGCCGATGCCGGTATCAGCCGGGTGTGGCGGTTGCCCACCAGAAAGCGCATGGCATGAGGAATCACCAGCCCCACGAAGCCGATGGCGCCGACCATCGACACCATCGTTGCCGTCACCAGCGCCATGACGGCGATCAGGATTGCCCGCACGCGGCGCACGGCGATGCCCATCGAGGCGGCACTGTCGGCACCGAAGGTGAAGGCATCCAGGGCGCGCCGATACCACAGACACACCAGCAGGCCGCCCAGGGCGGCGGGCAGGCCCAGGGTGACGTCGTCCCAGCGCACCCCGGAGAGGTTGCCCATCAGCCAGAACATGATGCCCCGGGCCTGTTCGGCATTAGCCGACTTGGCAATGATGAAGGCGGTGAGGGCATTGAACAGCTGTGACCCGGCGATGCCGGCCAGAATGATGGCGCCTGCGGCCTGGGCGCTGCGCCCACCCCCGGTGCCGCTGCCGGCGGCACGGGCGAGCAGTACCACCAGGGAGAACGCCAGCCCCGCACCGGCAAAGGCGCCAAGAGAGAGCGTCACGGCGCCGGCTCCGAGTCCGGCAATGGTGACCGCCACGGCGCCGGTCGAGGCGCCGGCGGAAATTCCCATCAGGAAAGGGTCGGCCAGAGGGTTGCGCAGCAGGGCTTGCAGGACGACGCCGGACAAGGCCAGCCCGGCACCGCAACAGGCGGCGAGGATGGCGCGGCTGAGCCGGTAGTTCCAGACGATGCCGGCGTCGATTCGGTCGACGACATGCTCCGCTCCCCACAGCCGGTTCGCCAATACCTTGAGAATGGTCTCCAGCGGAATCGCCGTTTCGCCGATCGCGGTGCCGGCCATCACGGCCAGGAACAGAATCGATGGCGCGAGCCAGACCCAGCGCCATCGGAGCACCACTGGTGAGCGCAATGTCGCGGCCAGGTTCATCGTTCGAAGGAGAGCGTCGTCAAGGCATCGGCCAGCGATTCCAGGCCGAAGATCGTGCGCATGGTGGCACTCATTGCATGAGCATCCATCTCGACGATGTTGCCGTTCTTCACCGCCGTCATCTCTCGGGTCACCGGATCATTGTGCAGAAAGTTCAGCTTTTCTTCGATGTCGTCGGCGGGAAAACGTCGGCGATCCATGCGCGCGATAACGATCAGGTCAGGGTCGGAGCGGGCAATGGATTCCCAGCCGACGATAGGCCACTCCTCATCAGATTGAATGACGTTGCGAATACCCAGTTGCTCCATCATGTAGCCGGGTGCGCCAAGCCTACCGGCAACGTAAGGATCCACCGAGCTATCGGGAGAAGAGAACCAGAAAACTGCCGACAGATCTTGAGGGAGCTCCAGGCTTTCGGCCTTGGCAATGGCATCGGATTCACGAGCTTCGAGATCGGTCACCAGCGCTTTGCCGGCCTCCTGCACGTCGAAAATAGCAGCCAGCTCGGTGATGCCTTTGTAGACATGCGCGGGGGAAAAGGCAGCGGTACGGGTGCCGTCGCCGCCGGTGCTGTTGTCCTTGGTGTCGCAGTCGGCGGGCATCACATAAGTGGCGATGCCCAGCTCGTGAAACTGCTCACGACTCGCCACGCTGCCGGTGGGCCCGACATGCCACTCGTACTGAGCCGCGACGAGCTCCGGTCGACGATTCACCACGGATTCGAAGCTCGGATCATTGTCGGCCAGTCGTTCGATGCCGGCGTTGATTTCGCTAAACTCCGGCAGCACGGGGTTGAACCAGACCGAGGTGCCGAGCACCCGGTCGGCAAGGCCCAGGGAGTAGAGAATCTCGGTGGCGGATTGCCCAACAGTAACGGTGCTTTCAGGAGCGGAAGAGAAGCGGACTTCCGTGCCGCAATTGGTAAGGGTGATCGGGTAATCGGTAGCACCTGCCATGAGAAATGAAGAAGGAAAAAAGGTAAGAATGGCCATTAATCTTCGTGCGTTGTTCATGGCATATGTTCCAAATGGTCGTAAGTTAATAGTCGGTTTGTCTTGATGTTAGAGGGGAGCGTCACAGCACTTCGGCCGTTGCGGCGAAGATTGCCAGGATTCGGGGATGAAAAGCAATTGTTATACTATAACATATTTTTTCTGCATTGCGCCGGTCGCGCCAGTTCCTTTACGATGGGCCGACTGACATGGGTGCCCCTGTGCCTAGGGGATAATCGGGAAGTATGGTGAGGCCGTAGGCCAATTCCATCGCTGCCCCCGCAACGGTAATGAGTGAGTCGCCTGCAAGAACCACTGGCATTGTGCTGGGAAGGTGCAGGCTTCGACGTCGTTCTGGCGTCCTCCTCGAGCCCGGAGACCGGCCCATCAATCCATCATCATCCCGTACCGGTGCGGTGGGCACCGAGGAGATGCCGTGTCTGCGTTCGTTCCATTCGCCCCTTTCGTGGGGTCGTTGTCGTTTGCGACCGATGGCTTGTCGGCCGTGTGCCGCTGCGTGTCCAGCCGGTGCATGGTGAGGCTGCCGTGAGCGAGTTTCCCTTCGTCGCCGTGGTCGGCCTGGCAGAGCTCAAGACCGCGCTGCTGCTCAACGCCATCCACCCTCGTGTGGGCGGCGTGCTGATCAGCGGGCCGCGTGGCAGTGCGAAATCCACCCTGGCGCGGGCCCTGGCGGCGATCCTGCCCGACGATGGCGAAGGGCACCGACCGCCCTTCGTTACCCTGCCCCTAGGGGCCAGCGAAGAACGCCTGACCGGCAGCCTGGACCTGCAGCGGGTACTCGCCGAACGCGAGGCGTCCTTCCAGCCGGGGCTGTTGGCCAAGGCGCACGGCGGCGTGCTCTACGTCGACGAAGTCAACCTGCTGCCGGACTCCCTGGTGGACCTGCTGCTCGACGTGGCCGCCAGCGGTACCAACGTCGTCGAACGCGACGGTGTCAGCCATTCCCATCCCGCTCGTTTCCGCCTGATCGGCACCATGAACCCGGACGAGGGCGAGCTGCGCCCGCAGTTGCTCGACCGCTTCGGCCTCTGCCTCGAACAGCACGCTTCGGTCAGTGTGGAAGAGCGCATCGCCATCGTGCAGCAGCGCGAAGCCTTCGACCGCGACCCCCAGGGCTATGTGGCACGCCACGCCGAGGCCCAGGCAGCGCTGACCCAGCGTATCCGGCGTGCCCAGTCGGCGCTGGCGGAGATCGTCAGCGAGACGTGGGTTTACGAGCACATCGCGCTGGGCTGTCAGGAGGCCGGCGTCGAAGGGCTGCGGGCGGACGTGACCTGGCATCGTGCTGCCCAGGCCCACGCCGCCTGGCGTGGTGCCGCTGCCGTGGCCAGGGAAGATCTGGATATCGTCGAGCCCTGGGTGCTGGCGCATCGGCGGACCTCGCCGCCTGCCCAGGAGCCAGGCAAGCACTCGGCCCATAACCCGCCCCCGCCGCCAAGCTCCGGTACGCCACCCGCGTCGAGCGGGCCGGCAGGTCCCGGTGGCGACACGGCCGGCTCAAGCGGCCAGGGGCAGTGGGGCGCCATGCCGCCGGTAGCGCAGAAAAGCGTCAGCGTGTCGGCCCCGAGCCTGTCGGACATGCTCGCGCATGAGCGTGGACCCGATTGCGCCAAGGCTTCCCAGGCGCCTGCTGTGGTCAGGCGTCGGGGGCATCAGCGTCGCTCCTACCTGGCATCGCCCCGGCCGGACTGGTTCGCCACCCTGGTCGCTAACCGCGGCCGCTGGCCCTGGCGTCGGCTGGAGCATCGCAAGATGCAAGCCGCTCCGCCGACGGTTCATCTGGTGCTGCTGGATACCTCCGCCTCGACCCTGGGGCGGCAACTGCTGGGGCGGGCCAAGGGGCTGGTCGAGCAGCTGGCCCGGCAGGCCTATGCCGCCCGCGAGCAAATGGCCGTGCTCGGCTTCGGCAATGACGGTGTCACACCGATCCTGCTGCGCCGCCGTGCGCCCAAGGCGCTGCGTGAGCGGCTCGACAATGCTGACGGCGGTGGCGGCACACCGCTGCGCCAGGTCGTGCTGCAGGCGGCGCGGTTGATTCGCCAATGGCGGCGGCAGGAGGCCGACCTGCGCATACGCACCTACCTGATCACCGACGGCCGCACCCGGCAATCCCTGGCCGGCCTGCCGGCGCTGGGCGATTGCCTGGTCGTCGATACCGAACAAGGCGCCGTGAAGCGGGGACGGGGCGAGACCATCGCCGAGCAGCTCGGCGCCCGCTATTGTCGCCTGCCGTTGCCGGCGGGCCGTTCACGGCCAGGAGGCCAGGCGTGATGAAGGAACCTATCGAGCGGGTGAGCGCTGCCTGTCCTGCGCTGTTCATCGCTGCACCGGCCTCGGGCCAGGGCAAGACCACGCTGACCGCGGCGCTGGCCCGGCTGCTGCGCAACCGCGGCAAGGTGGTGCGGGTGTTCAAGACGGGGCCGGACTACCTCGACCCTCAGATTCTGGCCCAGGCCTCTGGCCGGCCGGTGGACCAGCTCGACCTGTGGATGGCGGGGGAGACCTACTGCCGCCAGCGCTTCTTCGAGGTGGCCTGCGAGGCGGACCTGATCCTGGTGGAGGGCGCCATGGGGCTGTTCGACGGCGAGCCCTCCAGCGCCGACCTGGCCGCCCTGTTCGGCCTGCCGCTGGTCATCGTCATGGACGTCAAGGGCATGGCCCAGACCGCCGCGGCGCTGGTGGCCGGCCTGGCGGGCTTTCGTGACGATATCCACATTGCCGGGCTGATCGCCAACGCCTGCGCCTCGCAGCGTCACCGTGAGCTGATCGAGTCCGCTCTGCCTGCCGAGATTCCGCTGCTTGCTGCAGTGGCGCGGGACGGAGCGCTGACCCTGCCCGAACGTCACCTGGGACTGGTGCAGGCCGACGAGATCCGCGCCGAGCTGGAGCAGCGCTTCGAGGCCGGTGCCAGGGTGCTGGACGCCGAGGGGCTGGCGGAGGCGCTGCTGCAGCTGCCGCCGGTTACCTTCGAGGCCCCGCGCCAGGCCGCCGAGGCCCCCATGCCATTGCTGCGAGGGCAGGTCATCGGCGTGGCCCGGGACGCAGCCTTCAGCTTCATCTACCAGGCCAACCTGGATCTGCTGGAGCGTATGGGGGCGACCCTGCGCTTCTTCTCGCCCCTGGCCGACCGCCACCTGCCTCCCTGCGATGCGCTGTGGCTGCCGGGCGGTTATCCCGAGCTGCACGCCGCACAGCTGGCGGCGAACGCGTCGATGTGCGACGAACTGCGCCGCTTCTTCGCCGCCGACAAACCGATCCTCGCCGAGTGCGGCGGCCTGCTCTACTGCCTGGAGAGCTTGACCGATATCGACGGCGAGACCCACACCATGCTGGGGCTGCTGCCGGGCCACGGCGCCATGCGCGGACGCCGCGGCTGTCAGGGCATGCAGACCGCCGAACTGCCGGAAGGGCCGGTGCGTGGCCACGCGCATCATCGCTCGGTGGCGGAAGGCACGCCTGCGCCCATCGCCTTCTGTCGGCGTCAGCGCCACCCCGCACCGGGCGAGGCGATCTACCGTCAGCGCGGCCTCACGGCCAGCTACCTGCATCTGTTCTTTCCTGACAATCCCGACGCCCTGGCCCGGCTGTTCACGGCGAGCGGGCAGTCGGCAAGCGCTTTAGAGACTCATTCCATCACTTCACTGGAGTCCCAAGGATGAACCTGAACAAGATTCCCGCCACGGTGGTGACCGGCTTCCTGGGCAGCGGCAAGACCACCCTGCTGGCCGCCATGCTGCGCCAGGTCACCGGCAAGCGCATCGCCGTCATCGTCAACGAGTTCGGCGAGCAGGACATCGACTCCAGCCTGCTGCGCGGCTGTGCCTTGAGCTGTGAAGAGGGTAATGAAGAAGGCCGTGACGAGGCGGGTGACGCTCCGGTGGAGGTCGAAAACGGCATCTATGAGCTGGCCAACGGCTGTATCTGCTGCACCGTGGAGGAGGAGTTCCTGCCGGTGATGAAGACGCTGATGGCCCGCCGCGACACGATCGATCATATCCTGATCGAGACCAGCGGCCTGGCCCTGCCCAAGCCGCTGGTGCAGGCGTTCAACTGGCCGGAGGTGCGTCAGCACTGCACCGTGGATGCCATCATCACCGTGGTCGACGGTCCGGCGGTGGCTGCCGGCCGCTATGCCCACGACGTGGAGAGGGTGGAGGCCCAGCGCCGCGCCGACGAGTCCCTCGATCATGACCCCAGTCTGCGTGAGCTGCTCGACGACCAGCTCAGCGCGGCGGATCTGGTGCTGGTCAGCAAGACCGACCTGCTCGACCCGGCCGAACGGGCCCGGGTGGAAGCGCTGGTCGCACAGCGGGTGCCGGCATCGGTGAAGACCCTGTTCATCGACAAGGGGCTGGCCGAGGACCGCGCCCAACTGGAGGCGCTGATGGGCATCGGCGCGGCCAGCGAGGAGGGCATCGACCATATCGACAACCACCACGACCGCCACCATGCCGAGGGCGCCCACCACGACCACGCCCACGATCACTTCGACTCTTGCGTGATCCGCCTGGGAGAGGTCGACGGCGAGGCCCTGGCGGCACGCCTGCAGCAACTGCTGCAGAACCACGAGATCTATCGCGCCAAGGGCTTCGCGGCGATTCCCGGCAAGCCCATGCGCCGGGTGATCCAGGCCGTGGGCGAGCGCCTGGACGGCTACTTCGACCGGCTGTGGGGACAGGACGAGCCGCGGGCTACCCAGCTCGTCTTCATCGGCAAGGGGCTGGATAGCGCGGCGCTGCGCGATGCCCTGGCGGATACCGAGATCGCGACGAGCCCCTGATGCATCTCTTCGCCGCCAAGCCGGGGGGCTTCGTCGACGACGAGGGTATCGTCGATCTGCAGCAGAGCCCCGCCGAGGTCGTCATCCTGTCGGCCGCCGACAGCAGCCTGTCGGCCCTGGCCCAGGCGGCGGAGCGTCTGGCCGAGAGCGGCGGTGAGGGCTTTCCCTCGCTGCGCCTGGCCAACTGGATGAACCTGATCAAGCCGGCCGCCTACGACCTCTACGAAGACCGGGTGCTGGAGCAGGCGCGGCTGGTGATCGTCTCGCTATTGGGCGGCAGCGGCTACTGGCGCTACGGCCATGAGCGCCTGCTGGCCTGGGCCGCTGCCGACCGGCGCCGCCAGTTGATCCTGGTGCCGGGCTGTGACGCCCCGGACGACGCCCTGCTGGCGGACTCCAGCGTGCCTGTCGCCACGGCCCATCGGGTTTGGCGCTACCTGCGCGAGGGCGGGGTCGACAATGCAGAGCAGCTACTGCGCTGTATCGGCAGCGAGTGTCTTGGGCTGCCGCTGGCGTGGCGCGAACCCCAGGCGCTACCCGCGGCGCTGCTCTATTTTCCCGGAACATCCGCCCGGAAATCCCTGCAGGACCAGTCGGCGGTGACGCTCAACGAGTGGCGCAGGCAGCAGGACGCGACGCGCCCGGTCTGCCTGCTGCTGTTCTATCGCAGCCATCTACAGGGCGCCAACACGGCGGTGCTGGATGGCCTGCTCGAGGTGCTCGAGGCCCAGGGGTTCGCGCCCCTGGCGGTGGCGGTGGCCTCGCTCAAGGAGTCGGCCTGCCTGGCCTTCGTCAATCATCTGCTCGAGCAGACCGGGGCCGGCATTGTGATCAATACCACCGGCTTCTCGGTCAATCGTCATGCCGACGAGAGCGAGGCGCCGGTGGAAGAGCAGCTCGATCAGGACCTCGCGGGGCTCTTCGTCGGCCGGCCGGTGGTGCTGCAGGCGATCCTCTCCAGCAGCACCGAAGAGGACTGGCAGGCCGAGGCCGGCGGCCTGCGCAGCCGCGACATGGCCATGCAGGTGGTGCTGCCGGAGATGGACGGCCGCATCATGACCCGGGCGGTGGGCTTCAAGAGCGAGGCCCACTACAGCGAGCGCTGCCAACTGCCGGTGATTCGCCACTCCCTGCACCCGGAGCGCGCCGCCTTCGTCGCCCGGCTGGCGCGACGCTTCAGCGATCTGCAGCGCACGCCGAACCGGAAGAAGCGCCTGGCGCTGGTGCTGGCCAACTACCCCAATCGCGATGGGCGCATCGGCAACGGCGTTGGCCTCGACACGCCGGCCTCGACCCTGGCGATCCTGCGCGCCCTGGCGGCGGCGGGCTATCCGGTCGACGACCTGCCAGCGGATGGCGATGCCCTGGTGCGGCATCTGCAGGCGGGGGTGACCAACGACCCCCGCGGGCTGGAGCAGCGCGGCTGCTGGCAGAGCATCGCCCTCGACGACTACATGGCCTGGTTCCGGACCCTGCCGCAAACCTTGCAGGAGGCGGTGTGGCAGCGCTGGGGCGCGCCCAGCGAGGACCCCAAGCATCGCCAGGGCCGGCTGATGATCGCCGGCATTCGCCTGGGCGAAACCTTCGTCGGCATCCAGCCGCTGCGCGACATTCGTGAAGGGCCTGGCGCCGACCTCACCAAGAGCTATCACGACAGCGAGCTGGTGCCGCCCCACAGCTACCTGGCCTTCTATCTCTGGCTGCGCGAGCACTACCGGGTGGATGCGCTGATCCACGTCGGCAAGCACGGCAACCTGGAGTGGCTGCCGGGCAAGAGCACGGCGCTCTGTGCCGAGTGCTGGCCGGATGTCGCCCTGGGGCCGCTGCCGCACTTCTACCCCTTCATCGTCAACGACCCGGGCGAGGGCGCCCAGGCCAAGCGCCGCAGCCAGGCGGTGATCGTCGATCACCTGATGCCGCCGCTGGCCCGCGCCGAACTCTATGGCGCCATGGCCGAACTCGAGGCGCTGACCGACGAGTACTACCAGGCCCTGGGCATGGACCCACGCCGCGAGACCCTGCTGCGCGAGCGCATCCTCGGCCACCTGCGCGATACCGGGATCGACCGCGAGCTGGCGCAGGGTAGAACAGGCGGGGAAGCGGCCGGGCAGACGGACGACGAGCACCTGCTCAACGAGCTGGACACCTACCTGTGCGACATCAAGGAGGCCCAGATCCGCCACGGCCTGCACGTGCTGGGCAGCCTGCCGCCCCGGGACAAGCTGGCCGGAACCCTGGTCGCCATCCTGCGGCTGCCGCGGGGCGATAAGCCGGCCCAGCGCGGCCTGCTGCACAACCTGGCCGCCGACCTGGGCCTACCGCCGGAGTTCGACCCCCTGGCGGCCGGGGCTGAGTCCTGGCACGGTCCGCGGCCGACAGCGCTGGCCGAGCTGGACGATTCCCCCTGGCGCAGCGCCGCCGATACCCGCGAGCGCCTGGAGCTGCTGGCCCACCGCCTGGTGGAGACGCACGTCGTGACGGAGGGCAGCCTGACCAGCCTGGCCCATGACTATCCGGCTACCGCCGAGCAGCTGAGCCATGTGCGCGGCGGGCTCTGGGCGGCGATGCAGCGCGGCGTCGAGATGGAGATCCAGTCGCTGCTGGTTGGCCTCGAGGGGCGTTTCGTCCCTCCCGGACCGAGCGGTGCGCCCAGTCGCGGGCGCCTGGACGTGCTGCCCACCGGGCGCAACTTCTTCAGCGTCGACAACCGCTCGATTCCGTCGCCGGCCGCCTGGTCGCTGGGCGAAGCCTCGGCCCGGGCCTTCGTCGAGCGCTACCTGCAGGATCACGGCGACTATCCGCGGCGGCTGGGCCTGTCGATCTGGGGTACCGCCACCATGCGCACCGGCGGCGACGACATCGCCCAGGCCTTCGCCCTGATGGGAGTGCGGCCGGTGTGGTCGCTGGGCTCGCGGCGGGTGATCGACATCGAGGTGATTCCCGCCATGCTGCTGGGGCGGCCGCGGGTGGACGTCACCCTGCGGGTCTCCGGCTTCTTCCGCGACGCCTTCGCCAACGTCATCCGCCTGTTCGACCGGGCGGTACGGGCGGTGGCCGAGTACCAGGAGCCGGGGGACGCTAACACCATTCGTGCGGCGGTCATGGCGCGCCGGCAGGAACTCGAGGCGCAGGGCCGCTCACCTGAGCAGGCGGAGCGGGAGGCCGGCTATCGGGTCTTCGGCAGCCGGCCCGGTGAGTACGGCACCGGCCTCAACCGGCTGCTCGACGAGCGCGCCTGGCGGCACGCCGATGACCTGGCCGACGCCTACCTGGCGAGTGGGGCCTACGCCTACGGCCAGTTTCCCGAGTCGGGGGTGGCGGCCCGGGCGGCCTTCGAGCATCAGCTCGAAGGGCTGGAGGCGGTAATGCACAGCCAGGACAACCGCGAGCACGACATCCTCGACTCCAACGGCTATTACGCCTTCCAGGGCGGCATGGCCAATGCCAGCCGCGCCCTCAGCGGCCAGGCGCCGAGCATCTATCACGCCGATCACGCCAATCCGGCGCAGCCGCGCATGCGCAGCCTCGAGCAGGAGCTGGCCCGGGTGATCCGCTCCCGGGTGCTCAACCCCAAATGGATCGAGGCCATGCGCGAACACGGCTACAAGGGCGCCGCGGAGATGGCGGCGACGGTGGACTACCTGTTCGCCTACGATGCCACCACCGACCTGGTGGCCGACTACCAGTATGCCCAGGTCAGCCAGGCGCTGGTGCTGGATCCACTGAATCAGCAATTCCTGCGCGAGCACAATCCGGCGGCCATGGAGGAGATGGCCGAGCGCCTGCTCGAAGCCATTCAGCGCGGCCTGTGGCGAGAGCCCGGCGAACAGGGGCCGGCCCTGCAGGATCTGCTGCTGGAGATCGATGAAACCCGGGAGGTGGCGTCGCCATGACGAATCAGGCGAATGAGCCGGCGGGCGCACCGCGGATCAAGGGCTGGTGTCCCGGCGCCTGGCGCCCCATGGCCTCCGGCGATGGGCTGTTGGTGCGCGTGCGCCCCCCGCTGGGGCGGCTCAGCCGGTTTCAGATGCTGGCCCTGTGCGAGGCGGCCGAGACCTTCGGCAGCGGCCTGATCGAACTCACCAATCGGGCCAACCTGCAGCTGCGCGGCGTATCCGACGCCAACTGGCCCGGGTTGATGGCCTTTCTCGTCGAGCACGGCCTGGTGGCGGCGGACCCGCAAGACGAGCGTCGGCTGCCGCTGCTGCTGGCGCCCGACTGGCAGCCGGGCGACGATACCCATGAGGTGGCGCGACGCTTGGAGGCCCGGCTCGATGCGTTGCCGGCGCTGCCGGCCAAGATGGGCGTGGCCATCGATGCCGGCGCTGCGCCGCTGCTGGGCGAAGTCTCGGCGGATTTCCGTATCGAGCGCTCGGTGGAAGAGGGCTTGCCGGCGCGGGCTTCGGGCGCCTTGCCGGCGCAGTCTTCGGGCGCGTTATTAGTTCGTGCCGACGGGCGGGAAATGGGCACGCCGGTGGACTCGCCTGCCGCCGCCGTCGAGCTGCTGATTCGGCTGCTGCACTGGTTCGTCGATAGC
>NZ_BAEU01000145.1:0-2776 GCF_000246875.1 Halomonas sp. KM-1 | reverse complement strand
TTCGAGACGCTGGCGCGAATCCGCAGCGCCGCCTTCGACAAGACCGGCACCCTCACCGCCGGGGAGCCGCAGGTGCAGGCCATGCACTCGGCGTCCAACCTGTCTGAACCGGAGCTGCTGGCGCTGGCCTCGGTGGCGGCGCGTGGCAGCGAGCACCCGTTGGCGCGGGCCGTGCGTCGCTATGTTCAAGATGCCCAGGATGCCGGGGCGGGCGGGGAGCTCGAGATCGTGCAGGCCGAGGAGGTCGGCGGACGCGGGCGGCGGGTCTCACTTGGCGACGGGCGAGAGCTGCTGCTGGGCAGCCGTGCCTGGCTCGCCGAGCAGGGCGTTGCCACCGAGCAGGCCGCCGACTCGGGAGAGAGCGAAGTGCTGCTGGCCTGTGGCGGCACCCTGCTGGCCCGCTTCACCCTCGGCGAGACGGCCCTGCCCGGTACTAGCGAGACGCTGACCGAACTGCGCCGAGAGGGGCTTGCCCTGGCCCTGATCAGCGGTGACAGGGGGCCGGCGGTGAGGCGGCTGGCGGATGCCGTGGGCATGAAAGCGGAAGAGTGCTATGCCGGGCGCAGCCCCGAGGCCAAGGCCAAGCTGCTGGCGGCCATGCCGCAGCCGTCGCTCTACGTGGGCGACGGGCTCAACGACGTGGTGGGGCTGGCCACCGCCAGCGTCGGCGTGGCGCCGCTGGGTGCCAATACCACAGTGCAGGAGGGCGCCAGCGTGGCGTTGCTGAAGCCCGGGGTGGCCGGGGTCGAGGTGGCCTGGCGCCTGGCGCGCCGCACGCGCCGGGTGATGCGCCAGAATCTGGTGCTCTCCGGGGTCTACAACCTGCTGGCGCTGGGGCTGGCGGTGGCCATGCCGATTCCGCCTCTGATAGCGGTACTGGCCATGGTGGCCAGCTCGCTCAGCGTGGTGGCGAATTCGGCACGCCTGGCCCTGGCCGGCGAGCGGGAGCCCGAGCAGCCACGGCAAAGCCGACAGGTGGGAGCGCTGGGCACGGCGCCGTGACAGGCCGTGCCAGCCTGTTAAGATGGCGGCTGCTTCACGCCCTATCAGGATACGCTCATGCTTGCCGATACCCTGGCCGCTATCGTGCCGGTCGATGACTCACTCGCCACTGCCGTGCAGGCACGCCTCGACAACCTCACCAAACCCCCTGGCAGCCTGGGGCGCCTCGAGGCCCTGACCAAGTCGCTGGCCGGTATGAGCGGCAATGCTTCACCCAGGGTGAGCCCGCCCGGGGTGATCGTCTTCGCCGCCGACCATGGCGTGGCCGAAGAGGGCGTGTCGGCCTTTCCTCAAGAGGTCACGGCGCAGATGGTGGACAATTTCGCCGCCGGCGGTGCCGCCATCAATGTCTTTGCCCGCCAGATCGGCGCGCGGCTCGAGGTCGTCGACGTGGGGGTGAAGGGTACCGTCGAAGGTGAGGGCGTGGTCCACGACAAGGTGCGTTCCGGCACCGCCAATTTCGCCCGCGAGGATGCCATGAGCCTGGCCGAGGCCCAGCGCGCCATCGAGGTCGGCATACGTGCCGCCGCGCGCAGCCACACCGCCGGCTGCCGCTGCCTGATCGTCGGCGAGATGGGCATTGCCAACACCACCTCCAGCAGCGCCCTGCTGGCCGCCTTGAGCGGCCGGCCGGTGACCCGCCTGGTGGGGCAAGGGACCGGCATCGATATCTCACGCCTGGCCCACAAGGCCGGGGTGATCGAAGGGGCGCTGGCGGCGCGCCAGCCGGACCTGGCTCGGCCGCTCGAGGTGCTGGCCAAGCTCGGCGGGCTGGAGATCGCCGCCATGGCCGGCGCCTACCTGGGTGCGGCCGCCCGGCGCATGCCGATCCTGGTCGACGGCTTCATCGCCACGGTGGCGGCGCTGGTGGCCTGCCGCCTCGCGCCTGCGCTGCGCGGCTACCTGATCTTCGGCCACCGTTCCTGCGAGCCGGGCCACGACGTGGCACTGGAGCTACTCGACGCCGAGCCGCTGCTCGACATGCAGCTGCGCCTGGGCGAGGGCACCGGGGCGGCGCTCGCCTTCCCGCTGCTCGAAGCCGCCTGCCGTATGCTGAGCGAGATGGCCACCTTCGATTCGGCCGGGGTGGCTGGCGCTGCCCCCGAGTCATGAGCGCCGAAGCATGAGCGCCGAGCCGCTGAGCCTGGCCCTGCTGACGCTACTGCTGGGGGCCATTGCGCTGGATCTGCTGATCGGCGACCCGCGCTGGCTTCCGCACCCGGTGGTTGCCATGGGGCGGCTGATCGAGGTGCTGGAGCGTCGCTGGAACCGCGGCTCGCCCCGGGCGCGGCGGCTCAAGGGCTTTCTGCTCACCGGCTGCGTGGTGGGGCTCACTTATTTCCTGGTCTGGGGTGTGCTGGCGCTGCTTGCCGGGCTGCATCCCTGGCTGGGACTCATCGGCGAACTGCTGCTGCTGGCCAGTGCGCTGGCGATCAAGGGGCTGCGCGATGCCGCCTTCGCAGTGGCCGGTCCGCTGGCCCAAGGTGACCTCGACGCCGCGCGCCGTGCGGTGTCGATGATCGTGGGACGCGATACCGAGGCCCTCGACGAGGCCGGGATCACCCGCGCCACGGTGGAAACCGTGGCCGAGAACACGGTCGACGGCATCACCGCGCCGCTGTTCTGGGCGCTGCTCGGTGGAGCGCCGCTGGCGCTGGCCTACAAGGCGGTCAATACGCTGGACTCCATGGTTGGCCACCGCAGCGAGCGCTACGCCGACTTCGGCTACGCCTCGGCCAAAGTCGACGATCTGGCCAACTGGGTACCGGCCCGG
>NZ_BAEU01000146.1:0-61566 GCF_000246875.1 Halomonas sp. KM-1 | reverse complement strand
GGCTCGCGGCAGGCGGGTGGGCAGCACCTCGTGGGGCACGGTTTCGGCGAGAAAGCAGGCGAAGTTGCCGGCTTCGGGGCGCACCCGGGCCACTTCTCGCTCGGGGTCGTCGGCGGCGAAGATCGCCATCTCCCCGCCGCCATCCGCCGGCCAGTCGGGGTTGAGGTAGCCCACCGTGGAGACCACCCGGTTGGCGCGTCCGCGAAAGCTGTCCAGGTGCTTCTTGTAGAAGGCCCCGGGCGGGTAGTGGGCGAAGTGCGCCTCGTACTCGAACAGCCCCAGGAACAGCGCCTGATTCAGCTCACGCTGCAGCTCGCCCATGGCTTCCAGGTAGCGGCGCTGGGCCAGGCTCTCGCGGTCGAGCCAGCGAATGGCGTCGCCGCGGATGTCGCGGCGCAACTGGTGCTCGTCACCGCGGCCGATGCCGGCGGCGGCCAGCGCGTCGCGCTCGGCCATTTCCATCAGCTCCCGATGCAGGTCATGGCACAGCTCGGCGTCGAGAAACCCTTCGCCGACGAACCAGCCCTGTTCGACCAGGGCATCGACCAACTGAGGCAGGGCACTGGCCGCAAAGGCCGGTTGGGTGAGCAGCGACATGGATGCGGCGAACCTCCGGGAGGCAGGGAGCAGGAGCAAGGATCAGGAGCGGCGCGTGGCGGTATTCGGACTGCGCAGCAGGCGCTCGGGAAAATAGCATAGCCGACCCTGCGGCGGCTCATCGAACAGGCTGATGGGACGCTCGAAGCCCTCCGCCAGCAGTTCTACCAGCATCATCGCCGACAGCCCCCAGATCACCTGGCCCTGGGTGTGATAGCTGGGCACGTAGTGGGGGCGTCCGTCGACCGTGATCACGTCGGTGTGGTGACGGCGGTCCTCGAGGAAGAGCGACAGGGGCACCTCGAAGATGGCATCCAGCTCGGAAGGGTCGGGCGTGAGCGGCAGGTCCGGCGGAATCAGCCCCACATAGGGCGTGACCAGAATGCCGTGCAGCGAAACCACGTCCGACAGGCGGCCGAGCAGCTCGACCCGCTCCGGCGGCAGGGCGATCTCCTCGTGGGATTCGCGCAGGGCGGTGAACAGCAGGTCGCGGTCGGCCTCCTCGCGCTTGCCGCCGGGAAACGCCACTTGGCCGCTATGGGTGTTGAGGTGCCCCGCGCGCTGGGTGAACAGTAGCGTCGGCTCGGGGCGCTCGACGATGGGCATGAGCACCGCGGCACGCGGCATGTCGAGGCGCAGATGGCGGGGCTCGTGCGCTTGCAGGCGCTTGCGAAGTTTCTCTAACATGGGGTTTCCGTCGGGTTTGATTCCTTCTACCCGGGGGCCTTTGCCGACGTCAAGCCTGCCAGGGAGACTCATGAACTTCTGCAGCCATTGTGGCCAAACCGTGCGTTTCGCGATTCCGGCAGGAGACGATCGGCCCAGATACCTGTGCGACGCCTGCGGTTCGATCCACTATCAGAACCCACGCATCGTGGCCGGCACGCTGCCGGTGAGCGGTTCGCGCATCCTGCTCTGCCGCCGTGCCATCTCGCCGCGAAAGGGCTTCTGGACCCTACCGGCGGGCTTCATGGAGAACGCCGAGACCACCGTGCAGGCGGCGGCTCGGGAGACCTGGGAGGAGGCCTGCGCTGAGGTCGACATCCACGGGCTCTACACGCTGATCAACCTGCCTCATATCAATCAGGTCTACATGATCTTCCGCGCCGAGCTCACCGGCAGCTTCTGCGCAGGGCCGGAGAGCCTCGAGGTGGCCCTGTTCGAGGAGCACGAGATTCCCTGGGACGAGCTGGCCTTTCCCACCATCGAGCGCACCCTGCGCCATTTTTACGCCGACCGCGGCGAAGGCCACTACCCGCTGCACATCAGCGACATCACCGCCGAGGACCGCGAACGCTACTTTGGCTCTGCATGACGAGGCTCCGCGTAAGGGGGCGGCATGACTGGGGTTCGGCTTGATGGGCATTCGATGAGGAACGGGTAACGTGGACAAGTTCGAGCTGAAGCTGGACCAGGCGGCCCGTGCGGCCTGGCTCTCCTACGTGGGCGGGCGAACCCAGGACGAGATCGCCAGCCAACTGGGGGTGTCGCGCCCCGGCGTGCAGCGGCTGCTGGCCCTGGCGCGTCAGGAGGGGCTGGTCAAGGTGCACATCGACCACCCGCTGGCCAACTGCATGGTGATGTCGGATGCCATCCTCCAGCGCTTCGGGCTCGAGTTCTGCGACGTGGTGCCGGCCGATCCGGAAGCCCCCGAGAGCAGTGCCCACTACCTGGCGGTGGCCGGGGCGGAGCGCCTGGCCAGGCTGATCGAGCGCACCGAGCCGCTGACCCTGTCGCTGGGTACGGGCCGTTCCGTGCGTGCCACGGTGGAGGCGCTCAGCCGTATCGAGCGCCCCCAGCACCGCTTCGTCTCGCTAGTGGGCAACGTCGCCCGCGACGGCTCCGCCAACCGCTACGACGGGGTGATGGTGCTGGCCGACAAGACCGGCGGCGAGCGCTTCCTGCTGCCGGCGCCGGTGGTGGCTGGCTCGGTGGGGGAGAAGGAGGCGATGCTCGGCCAGCGTCTGTTCCAGGCCATCGTCGAGGTCGCCAAGGATGCCGAGGCGGCCTACATCGGGGTGGGGCGCATCGACCGTCAGGCCACCCTGTTCCAGGACCACTTCATCAGCGAGGCCGAGCTCGACGAACTGCTCAGCCGTAACGCCGTGGGCGAGCTGCTCGGCTGGCCGCTCGACCGCAACGGTGCGGTCATCGAGTGCTCGATCACCCGCCGCGTCACCAGCCTGCCGCTGGAGATGTTTCGCGACCAGAGCCTGGTGGCACTGGCCGGCGGTCGCGAAAAGGGGCCAGCGATTCTCGCCGCGCTGCGCGGCGGCTGGCTCAAGGGACTCATCACCGACGAGAGCGCCGCGCGCTTCATTCTCGAGAACGAAGCGCTTTCCTGACCCGATTCGACCTGGCTTAACCTAAAGTCTAAGGGCCTTGCCTTTGCCTTTTGCTGCGTGCTGTCCGATCATTTGATCGTCAGATGATTAAATGATCAAAACAGCGACTCCCGGCACCAACGACAATTCCTGGCACCCAACAACAATTTCCACCAACAATAACGCCCCCAGCGGGCACGCCCAGCACACAGGAGCCCGACATGAAGTTCGCCTACGCCTTTCCCCTGGCCGGCCTGGCGGCCGCCTTCGCTACCGCCGCCCAAGCCGAGACCATCACCGTGGCCACGGTCAACAACAACGACATGGTGATCATGCAGAGCCTGACCAGTGCCTTCGAGGAGGCGCATCCCGGCATTCGGGTCAACTGGGTGGTGCTCGAGGAGAACGTGCTGCGTCAGCGCCTGACCACCGACATCGCTACCGACGGCGGCCAGTTCGACGTCATGACCATCGGTACCTACGAGGCGCCGATCTGGGCCGAGCGAGGCTGGCTGGTCGCTCTCGACGATCTGCCCGAGGCGTATCAGGAGGATGACCTGCTCAAGCCGGTGCGCGACGGCCTCTCCCATAATGGCTCTCTCTACGCGCTGCCGTTCTACGCCGAGAGCTCGATGCTCTACTACCGCACCGACCTGTTCGAGGAGGCCGGCATCGAGATGCCCGAGCAACCGAGCTGGGAAGAGGTGCGTGAATGGGCCGCCGAGCTGCACGACCCCGCCAATCAACTGGCCGGTATCTGCCTGCGCGGCAAGCCAGGCTGGGGCGAGAACATGGCCTTCGTCTCCACCCTGGTGAACACCTTCGGCGGGCGCTGGTTCGACGAGGAGTGGAATCCCGAACTCGATTCGCCGGCCTGGCAGGAGGCCATCGGCTTCTATGTCGACCTGCTCGGCAACTATGGCCCGCCGGGGGCCAGCTCCAACGGCTTCAACGAGAACCTGGCGCTGTTCTCCCGCGGCAACTGCGCCATGTGGGTCGACGCCACCTCGGCGGCGGGCAAGCTCTACAACCCGGACGAATCCCAGGTCGCCGATCGTCTCGGCTTCGCCCCGGCGCCGGTGGCAGAGACGCCCAAGGGCGCGCACTGGCTGTGGTCCTGGGCGCTGGCGATTCCCGCCTCTTCTGACAAGCAGGAGGCCGCCCAGACCTTCCTGATCTGGGCCACGTCGCAGGAGTACATCGAGCTGGTCGGCGAGACCCAGGGCTGGACCAGCGTGCCGCCGGGTACTCGTGAATCCACCTACGCCAACGAGAACTACCAGCGCGAGGCGCCCTTCGCCAGCTTCGTACTCGATGCCATCAACAGCGCCGACCCCACCGACTCGACGCTGGAGCCGAGCCCCTACATCGGTGTGCAGTTCGTGGGCATTCCCGAGTTCCAGTCGATCGGTACCCAGGTGGGTCAGACCATCGCCGCGGCGCTGACCGGCGATACCGGCGTCGAGCAGGCGCTGCAGAACGCCCAGCGCGCCACCGCGCGCACCATGCAGCGCGCCGGTTACTGAACCGCGCCACCCGCCCTGCCGCCGGGGTAGTGCCCGGCGGCCAACCTCTCGACCTTCCGTGGTGATGCTATGAGCAAGACACGCGCCTCCGGGCGTACCGTCGGCGGTCTGCGCTCGCTGTCGCTGCAGGCGCCCGCGGTCACGCTGCTGCTGCTGTGGATGCTGGTGCCGCTGGGCATGACCGTATGGTTCTCTCTGCAGCGCTACAACCTGCTGATGCCGGAGATGGTCGGCTTCGCCGGCCTGGAGAACTACGAATTCCTGTTCACCGACCCGGCGCTGTGGCGCGCCATGGGCAACACCCTGGTGCTGGTGGGCTCGGTGCTGACCATCACCGTGGTCGGCGGCGTGCTGCTGGCGGTGCTGTTCCAGCAGGAGTTTCCCGGTCGCGGCATCGCTCGGGTGCTGGCCATCTCGCCGTTCTTCGTCATGCCCACGGTCAGTGCGCTGGTGTGGAAGAACATGATGATGCACCCGAGCAACGGGGTGCTGGCGTGGCTCGCCGGGGTGTTCGGGCTGCCGGCGGTGGACTGGTTCTCGTCGCTGCCGATGACCTCGATCATCATCATCGTGGCCTGGCAGTGGCTGCCGTTCGCGCTGCTGATCCTGCTCACTGCCATGCAGTCTCTCGACGAGGATCAGGTCGAGGCGGCACGCATGGACGGGGCCGGCCCCATCGCGGTGTTCTTCCACATCACTCTGCCGCACCTCAAGCGTGCCATCAGCGTGGTGATCATGATCCAGATGATCTTCCTGCTGACGATCTTCGCCGAGATCTACGTCACCACCTCGGGTGGCCCGGGGCTCGCCACCACCAACCTGGCGTTCCTGATCTACATGCAGGCGCTGCTCGACTTCGACGTCGGCCTGGCCTCCGCGGGTGGGGTGGTCGCCATTATCCTGGCCAACATCGTCGCCATCTTCTTGGTCCGGCTGGTGGCCAGGAACCTGGAAAACTGAGGCGAGGAGCCGCTCATGACCACACTCAAGACCAAGGTGCTGCCGGCCGAGGGCCACCTGGCCGCCACGTCCAGCGGAGCGCGGGCCCGGCATACGCCGCTGATGCCAAGCGCCGGGATGCGGCGGCTATGGCTCACGCTGCTGGGCTGGGGCATTGCGCTGATCATTTTCTTTCCCATCCTGTGGATGGTGCTGACCGGCTTCAAGACCGAGGCCGAGGCGATTGCCGACCCCAGCCTGATCTTCACTCCGACGCTGGAGAGCTACGTGGCCGTTCAGGCCCGGGCCGACTACTTCAAGTTCGCCATGAACAGCGTGGTGGTGGCCTTCGGCTCGACCCTGCTGGCGCTACTCATCGCCATCCCCGCTGCCTACGCCATGGCCTTTCTGCCCACGCGGCGCACCAAGGCCACGCTGCTGTGGATGCTCTCCACCAAGATGCTGCCGCCGGTGGGCGTGCTGGTGCCTATCTATCTGATCTTCCGCGATCTGGGCCTGCTCGACACCCGCTCCGGGCTGATCATCGTCTACACCCTGATGAACCTGCCGATCGTGGTATGGATGCTCTACACCTTCTTCAAGGACCTGCCGCGGGACATCCTCGAAGCGGGGCGCATGGACGGCGCGAACACCTTCCAGGAAGTGGTCTACCTGTTGTTGCCGCTGACCCTTCCCGGCATCGCCTCCACCGGGCTGCTGTCGGTGATCCTGAGCTGGAACGAGGCGTTCTGGAGTCTCAATCTCACTTCGTCCAACGCCGCACCGCTCACCGCCTACATCGCATCGTTCTCGAGTCCCGAGGGGCTGTTCTGGGCCAAGCTCTCGGCCGCTTCGACCATGGCCATCGCGCCGATCCTGATCTTCGGTTGGTTGACCCAGAAGCAGATGGTACGCGGTCTCACCTTCGGCGCCGTCAAGTAACGAGGTTTCCCCATGGCAACGCTACAACTGCACGACATCGTCAAGCGCTTCGATGACACCGAGGTGATCAAGGGCGTCGACCTGGAGGTCAACGACCGTGAGTTCGTGGTCTTCGTCGGCCCCTCCGGCTGCGGCAAGTCGACCCTGCTGCGCATGATCGCCGGCCTCGAGAGCGCCACCAGCGGCGACATCCTGATCGACGGCGTACGCATGAACGAGGTCGGCCCCGCCGAGCGCGGCTTGGCGATGGTGTTCCAGAGCTACGCGCTCTACCCGCACATGACCGTCGAGGACAACATGGGCTTTAGCCTCAAACTCGCCGGGGTATCCAAGGAGGAACGGCGGCGCAAGGTGCGTGAGGCGGCATCGATCCTGCAGCTCGAGCCGCTGCTCGAACGCAAGCCCAAGGCGCTCTCCGGTGGGCAGCGTCAGCGGGTGGCCATCGGCCGCGCCATCGTGCGCAACCCCAGCATCTTTCTGTTCGACGAGCCGCTCTCCAACCTCGACGCGGCGCTGCGGGTGCAGATGCGCATCGAGCTGGCGCGCCTGCACGAGGAACTCGACGCCACCATGATCTACGTCACCCACGACCAGATCGAGGCCATGACCATGGCCGACAAGATCGTCGTGCTGCAGAGCGGCATGGTCGAGCAGGTGGGCTCGCCCATGGAGCTCTACCACCACCCGCGCAACCGCTTCGTGGCCGGCTTCATCGGCTCGCCGAAGATGAACTTCCTGGAGGTGCAGCGGGTGAGCGCGGCGGCTACCGGCGTCGAGGTGCGCCTGCCCGGCGGCGACACCTGCACGGTGCCGGTGGACGGCAGCGGCCTCGACGATGACGCCCTGACCCTGGGCGTTCGCCCTGAGCATCTGCAGCTCGACCCGGAGGGGCCGCTCTCGGGACGCATCGAGGTGATCGAGCGTCTGGGCGGGGTGACCTCGCTCTACGTGCGCATGCAGGACACCCTGGTTACCGTGAGCGCCGACGGCAACGTCGCCAGCCGGGTCGGCGATACTCTGCGCTTCGGCTTCGAGCGCGACTGCGCGCATCTCTTCGACGGCGAGGGGCTGGCGCTGCCCAGTCTCGCCCGACACCCCCTGGCCGGGCTCAACCGCCAGGACAATCGTGCTCCTGCCGCGGCGGGTCGCCTATGAGTGGGGCAGGCATGGAAACGCTGATCTTCGACTGCGATGGCGTGCTGGTGGACAGCGAGGTAATTGCCGAGGCGACGCTGATGCAGCAGCTCCGCCAGTTGCTGCCGGACATTCCCGATGACGTCGCCCTGCGCCAGGCGCTGGGCATGACCACTGGGGCGATTCTCGCACGGCTGGAGCGGCAGAGCGCCCACCGTCTGCCCGCCGATGCGCTGGAGCGTATCGACAGCGCCATCGAGGCGCGCCTGGCCGAGGAGCTGCGTGCAGTCGAAGGTGTGGCGGATACCCTGGCCGGCATCGAGCTGCCGCTGGCCATCGTCTCCAACAGTCGCCGTCGGCGGGTGCTCGCCTCGCTGGCCGTCACCGGGCTCGACGCCCGGCTGGGCGAGGTACCGCTGTTCACTGCCGACGAGGTCGAACGGCCCAAGCCGGCACCCGATCTCTACCTGCTGGCGGCGCGCCGCATGGGCCGGGCGCCGGGCGACTGCCTGGTGGTGGAAGACAGCGTTTCCGGCGTGACCGCGGCCCACGCCGCCGGCATGACGGTGATCGGTTTCACCGGTGCCAGTCACATCGAGGAGGGCCATGTCGCACGACTGCTGGAGGCCGGAGCGTGGCGGGTGCTGCCGGCCATGCATGGCCTTGAGACCTTGATTCAGCTGTGGCGTGAACGGCGACGTGCCGGTGCAAAGGCGGCCGCGAATGAAATCAACGAGGAAGGCCCAAGATGAAACTGCAAGATAAGGTTGCCGTGATAACGGGTGGCGCGCGGGGCATCGGTCTGGCCATCGCCGAGCGCTATCTCGCCGAAGGGGCCCGGGTGGCGGTTGCCGACATCGACAGTGGCGCCATCGACGAGGCATTGGTAGGGCTGCGTGCGGTGGCCGCCGACCGCGTCATGGGAGTATGCCTCGACGTCTGCGACGTCGATTCCATCCAGACCATGGTGCAGGCGGTCACGCAACATCTCGGCGCCATCGATATCCTGGTCAACAACGCCGCGGTGTTCGATATGGCGCCGGTGCTGGAGGTGAGCGAGGCGAGCTTCGACCGTCAGTTCGCGGTCAATACCAAGGGGCTGTTCTTCACCCTGCAGGCGGTGGCACGCCAGATGGTGGCCCGTGGCGAGGGTGGGGCGATCATCAACATGGCCTCCCAGGCGGGGCGGCGCGGCGAGGCGCTGGTGAGCACCTACTGTGCCACCAAGGCGGCGGTGATCAGCCTGACCCAGTCCTGCGCGCTCGACCTGATCAAGCATGGCATCCGGGTCAACGGCATCGCTCCCGGTGTGGTCGACACACCCATGTGGGACGAGGTCGACGCGCTGTTCGCCCGCTATGAGGGCCGCCCGCTGGGCGAGAAGAAGCGCCTGGTCGGCGAGGCGGTGCCTTTCGGGCGCATGGGCAAGCCGGAGGATCACGCCGGAGCGGCGGTGTTCCTCGCCTCGGACGATAGTGAGTATGTGGTCGCTCAGACCCTAAACGTCGATGGAGGCAACTGGATGAGCTAGGCGTATTCGAAAAATGGCTGCGCTTGCTCGCTGCCTTTTCGAACACGCCTGATGCCTGCGCTTTGAGTAGGAAACAACAATGAATCCAAACATTCATGATATGGCGGTGCGATTGCTGGAGGCTGCGGAGAACCGGCAGCGCTTCATCGTCGCCCTGGCCGGGCCGCCGGGGGCGGGCAAGTCGTTCCTCTCCGAGTGGCTGTGCCGCGAACTCAACGAGCGCCAGGCGGGCATTGCCGCCGTGGTGCCGATGGATGGCTATCACCTCGACAACGCCATTCTCGAGCCGCTGGGCCAGCTGCCGATCAAGGGCGCCCCGGAGACCTTCGACCCCGATGGCCTCAAGCACGACCTGGAGCGCATTCGCCGCGCCGACAGAACCGTGGCGGTGCCGGTGTTCGACCGTCCGCTGGATCTGGCCCGAGCCGGAGGGCGGTTGGTCACCCTCGAGCACCGCATCGTCATCGTCGAGGGCAACTACCTGCTTCTCGATCGCGACCCCTGGCGCGAGCTGCTCCCGCTGTTCGACATGACGCTGTTCCTCGAGGTAGCCGACGAGGTGCTCGAAGCGCGCCTGATCCAGCGCTGGCTGGGCATGGGCCAGGACCACGAGGGCGCCATCGACAAGGCGCGCCACAAGGACATGATCAATGCCCGACTGATCAAGCGCGAGTCCGTCGCACCGGACCTCTACTGGCGCTGACCCGCGACTCGTCCGGACCGCCGATCCATTTTTCGTTCATTGCCGCCTGCGGCAAGGAGTGCCCCTATGCCTGCTCTCAGCAACGCCACGCTCTCCCACCTCGATCCGCGGGTGGCCGTGCCGCGCTACGACCGCCGGAAGGTGACGCCGGGTATCGTGCATATCGGCGTTGGCGGTTTTCATCGCGCCCACCAGGCCATGTATCTCGATGCGCTGATGAACCGCGGCGAGGCCCTGGACTGGGGCATCGTCGGCGTCGGCGTGATGCCCGGCGATCGCCGCATGCAGGAGGTGCTGGCAGCCCAGGATCATCTCTACACCCTGGTGGTGAAGCACCCCAGCGGCGAGCGTGAACCGCGGGTGATAGGCGCCATGCTCGATTACCTGTTCGCTCCCGATGACCCCGAGTCAGTGATCGAGCACATGGCCGACCCCGCCATTCGCATCGTCTCGCTGACCGTCACCGAAGGCGGCTACAACTTCCACCCGGTAACCGGAGAGTTCGATCTCGGCAACCCAGACGTGCGCCACGACCTCGACTTGCGCGAAGCGCCGCGCACCACCTTCGGTCTGGTGGTGGAAGCGCTGGCCCGCCGTCGAGAACGAGGTCTGGCGCCGTTCACGCTGATGTCCTGCGACAACATCCAAGGCAACGGCGAGGTCGCCAAGCGCATGTTCGTTGCCTTCGCCCGGGCCCGCGACCCGGCGCTGGCCGAATGGATCGAAGCCGAGGTGCCGTTCCCCAATGCCATGGTCGACCGCATCACGCCCGTCACCCAGCCGGTCGACATCGAGGAGCTGGCCGGCGAGTTCGGCGTCGAGGACGCCTGGCCGGTGGTGTGCGAACCCTTTACCCAATGGGTACTGGAGGATCATTTCATCTGCGGCCGGCCGGCGTTCGAGCGGGTCGGCGTGCAGGTGGTCGAGAACGTGGAACCCTATGAGCTGATGAAGTTGCGTCTGCTCAACGCCAGCCACCAGGCGCTGTGCTACTTCGGCACCCTGGCCGGTTACCGCTATGCCCATGAGGTGTGCCGCGACCCGCTGTTCGTCGACTTCCTGCTCGGATACATGCGCCACGAGGGCAGCCCGACCCTGGCCCCGGTGCCCGGGGTGGATCTCGAGCAGTACCGCCTGACCCTGATCGAGCGCTTCGCCAACCCCGAGATCAAGGACACCCTGGCGCGGCTGTGCGCCGAGAGCTCCGACCGTATTCCCAAGTGGCTGGTACCGGTGATTCGCGAGCAACTGGCAAGGGGCGGCGAGATCCACCGCAGCGCGGCGGTGGTGGCCAGCTGGGCACGCTACGCCGAGGGCCTGGACGAGCGGGGTGAGCCGATTACGGTGGTCGACCGCCTCAAGCATGAGCTGATGGCCCTGGCTGGCGAGAACCGCACGCGGCCCGGCGCCTTCATCGAGAACCGCGAGCTGTTCGGCGACCTGGCCGAGCATGAGCGCTTTCGCGAGGCCTACCTCACGACGCTGGCAAGCCTGCACGAACGCGGCGCACGCGCTACGCTTGAAACGCTGGTCGAGGAGTGAGGAGTGGTGGCATGTACATCGGGGTGGATTGCGGCACCCAGAGTACCAAGGTGGTGGTGGTCGACGTCGAGAGCGAGGCGATCCTCGGCGAGGCGAGCCGTCCCCATCGCCTGGCCGAGGGGGTGAACGGGCGTCGTGAGCAGGCGCCCCAGGAGTGGCTCGAGGCCTTTCGTGGCGCCTACGAGGAGGCCGTGACCAAGGCCGGCATCGAGCGCCGTGCGATACGCGCCATCGGCGTTTCCGGTCAGCAGCACGGCATGGTGGCGCTCGACGCCGAGGGCCTGCCGGTGCATTCCGCCAAGCTGTGGTGCGACACCGAGACGGCGGCGCACAATGCCGCCCTGGTGGAGCGGCTGGGCGGGGCGGCGGGTTGTCTCGAACGGCTCGGCTTGGTGCTGCAGACCGGCTACACCGCTTCGAAGATCGCCTGGCTGCGCGATACGCATCCCGATGCCTACCGCCGTATCGACACCGTGCTGCTGCCACACGACTACCTCAACTTCTGGCTCACCGGTGAGCAGGTGGCGGAGGCGGGCGACGCCTCGGGCACCGGCTACTTCGATACCCGTACCCGCCGCTGGCGCCATGACGTCTTCGCCGAGATCGCCCCGGAGCTCGACCCGGAGCGCGTACTGCCGAGGCTTATCGACTCCCGCGAGCCCGCCGGCACGCTGCGTCCCGAGCTCGCTCGCGAGCTCGGGCTGCCGCCTGACGTGATCGTAGCCAGCGGGGGCGGCGACAATATGCTCGGTGCCATCGGCACCGGCAACATCGCCCCCGGTATCGTTACCCTGAGCCTCGGTACTTCGGGCACGGTGTGCGCCTATTCACCCGAGTCGGTGCGCGCCGAGAGCGACATGGTGGCCAATTTCTGCGCCAGCCACGGCGGCTGGCTGCCGCTGGTCTGTACCATGAACGTCACCTCGGCCAGCACCCAGGTGCGCGAGCTGTTCGAGCTCGACCTGGTCGCCTTCGGCGAGCGCCTGGCCGCGGCGCCGATCGGTGCCGAGGGGGTGACGGTGCTGCCGTTCTTCAACGGCGAGCGGGTGCCGGCGCTGCCCCACGCCACGGCCAGCTTCCTGGGGCTCGACAGCCGCAATCTGACCCAGGCCAACCTGTGCCGGGCGGTAGTGGAGAGCGCCACCTTCGGCCTGCGCTATGGCCTCGAGCTGCTCGGCCCGCTGGCCGCCGGCGCGAGCCAGATCCGCCTGATCGGCGGCGGGGCGAAAAGCCCAGTGTGGCGTCAGATGGTGGCCGACGTGAGCGCGACTCCGGTGATCTGCCCCCAAGTGACCGATGCCGCGGCGCTGGGAGCGGCGTTGCAGGCGGCCTGGTGCGAGCGGCACGATCTAACGCTGAGCGAACTGTGCGAGCGTCTGGTCCATCTCGACGATGCCTCGCTGGCCGAGCCGAAGGCGGCCAGCGTATGGGCCTATGAGACGGTCTACGCACGCTATCGCGAGGCACTGGCCGCCCAGCATGGTATTGCGACCTGAATCACCCGTGAAGGCCCCTTGAGCTTCTATCGAGCCAGGATGGCCTCGGCCTCTTCGACCAACTGCCGACCGCCTTGTAGCGTGGACGAAACCCCATAGCCGATTTCGTGGCTGATCCGTTGCAGAACGATAGCGATTTCGCCTGCACCGGAAGGAGGAACGGGGGGTAGGGGCCCGACGTAGGGTTCCAGGTCATCGATGTAGGTCAGCGTTGCTCGACCGACATCGTCCAATGTCGGGGCCAACTGCATGCGCATGTCCGAGGAGGCCGGTATACCCCGATCCACGCCCAACACCTTCACCGTGGCGGGATCCATGACCATGAAATTTGCCAGTTCGACGGTACGGCGTTGCCTGTCCGCATCCAGCCCGGCCGCCACGGAGAGCATCTGCGACGGCTTGTAGTAGTGGCCGGGCCGGCCTTCGGGGGTTACCGGGCAGGCGGTGATACCCAGCGGCCGGTCGATCTGCTTCTGGTAGTTCAGCATCATGTTCGAATGCGCAAAATCCATGGCGGAGTAACCCAAGGTCAGCGGCGACGTCTCGACAGAGTTCCTGAAGAGAATCTGGATGTCGACCGGTACGCATGCCCGTTTGGCACGTAACTCCGCCCAAAAATCGAACCAGGCGGTTGCATCTGCCGCCTCGAAACCGAGCTGGCCATGGGGTTGGTACAGGCTCTTTCCCTGCTGGAGAAGCCAGGCTTCGAATGCCGATTCCAGGCCGCTGGCATCCATGGTCGGGTAGTAGTGCTCCCTAGGCGTGCCGACGGTAAACCGGGTGCACTTGTCGTGGAATGTCTGCCAGCTTTCCCCGATGGCGGGTGGTTCGACCCCGGCTTCCTGCCACCGCTCCCGATCGGTGAAGGCTGCGGTAGCATTGATCCCCAGATTGACGCCATACAGGCGCCCGTCGATTCGACAGGAGTCGATGTTGTGCTTGCCGAAGGAGTCGATGTCGAGCAGGCCGTCCAAGAAAGGGTCCAGCGGTTCGATGACCCTACTGCGGGCATATTCCTCGAGGTAGCGATAATCCATCTGGATCAGGTCTGGCGTATCGCCGAGTGCCACGAGCGTCGACAGGCGCAGCCAATAGTCCAGCCAATCGGTGAATACCGCCTCCACCCGGATATCGGGATGGACGGCTTCGAACAGGGCGAAGGCTTCATTCGTTATCCGAGCCCGATCGGCCGAGCCCCAGCCGCTGAAACGCAGCGGCTTCGTCTCGCCAAGACACACCGGGCTGACCAGCAAGAGCGCGAAGGCACCCACCGTGTGCTTGATGAAGTCGCGCCGAGGAATGGTGTTCGCGTTCATTGCTGGCCCTCTCGTTCCACGAAGTCGAGCGTCTCGGCCAGTGGTACGGCTTTCGCGTAGTAATAGCCCTGACTCTGTTTGCAACCCAGCTGTCGCAATGCATCGACTTGCTGGCTGGACTCGACTCCTTCGGCAATGGTTTCGATGCCCAGCGATGCGCACAGACCGCAGATGGCGTGAACCACAGCGTGACTGTCGCATGAGGTGAGCATGCCGTTCACGAAGGACCGGTCGATCTTGACCTTGTCGAACCGGAACTTGCACAGGTAACCCAGGCTGGAATAACCCGTGCCGAAGTCGTCCATGGCAATTTGCACGCCAATGCTTCTCAGCGCTTCCAGTAGAAAGAGGTTGTGATCGGTGTCTTCCAGCAGCACCCCTTCGGTGATTTCCAGCACCAGGCGTGTCGGGCTCAGGCCGGATGCCGAAAGGGCATTACGTACTTCATCCAGAAAGGCCTCGTTGCGGAACTGCACCGGGGACAGGTTGATGGCAATGGAGATGTCCTCCGGCCAATGCAACGCATCCTGGCAGGCCCGCCTCAAGACCCAGTTTCCAAGTCGATCGATCAGACCGATCTCCTCGGCCATGACGACGAACTCCGCTGGCGATACGAATCCTCGTTCCGGGTGCTGCCAACGCAGCAACGCTTCGAAGCCTCGGGGTGACTCATCGTCAAGGTCGACTTGAGGTTGATAGTACAACTCCATCTTCTCGTGTTCGATCGCGTCACGTAGGTCCATTTCCAGGGCGCGTCGTGCCTGGATGTAAGCATCCATTTCCGGCTCGAAATAGCGGTAGGTGCTGCGTCCGTCCTGCTTGGCGCGAAACAGGGCGATGTCGGCCTGCTTCAGCAGCACGTCCGGGTCGGAAGCGTTTCGGGGGGCGATGGCGATGCCGATCGACACGCCGGTAACGATGGTGTGTGTTGCCACGCGGTAAGGTCGGCCGAGCCGTTCTATCACCTTGTTCGCCATTTGCGTTACCCGGTCCGGCGTCACATTCTCCGTCAACAGCACGGCGAATTCGTCGCCGCCCAACCGCGCCACCCGGTCGGTATCGCCAAGGCAGTGCCTCAACCGCTCGCCGATTTGAATCAATAGCCGGTCGCCGACGGGATGCCCCAGCGAATCGTTCACCGACTTGAAATCGTCGAGGTCGAGGCACAGCAAGGCCACGTCTCGTTCGCCTTTCTGATCTGCCTGAGCGGCCGCCAGTTTTTTGCGGAACAGGGTGCGGTTGGCTAGCCCGGTCAAGGTGTCGTGATGTGCCAGGCGAGTGATCTGCTCTTCTTGCTTGCGCCGCTCGGTGATGTCCTCATGCACGGAAACGAGCCCGCCTTCCGGTGTATCCGCCACCTGCACGACAATGGTCCGTTCATTGCGAAAGTCCAGCATCTGGGGCACCAGGAAGTCATCGCCGAGCGTCGGTTCTTGCTCGCTCTCCGGTTGTTCCAGCCATCGGGCGCCTTGCTCACGGCACAGCTTGCTCAGCTCCCGCAATGTCATGCCTGTATGCACCTGTTCAGGTGTTAGGTCGTACAGTTGCAGGAAGCGGGTGTTGATCATCAACAGGCGTCCATCGGCATCGGTCAGGCACAAGCCCTGAGGAGTGCTCTCGATTGCCGCGGTCAGACGATCGTACTGGATGCGAATGTTCTGGCGGGATTCCTCCACCAGCCGACGGCGCGCGCTGGAGAGTTCCAGGATCAGCTGCTCGAACGATTGCGCCAGGCTGCCAATTTCATCGGAACGGGTCACCAGCCTCAGCGGTGTCGGCTGGTTCAGGTCATCGGTCCGGCGCAGATGTTCGACGTGGGTGGTCAATCGCTCCACCGGCCGGGTCAGTCGCGAAGCGAACACCAAACCGGCAATGAGCAGCATCAGTGAGGCGGACGCTGCCACCAAGGAGACCGCGAAGCGGGATTCCAGAATCGTGTCGTCGATCGTCTGGGTCGCTTCCTGGTACTGGGTCCGGGCATCGTTTTCCAGATTCCGCAACACGGCAGCCAAAGCGTTGTCGGCCCGACTGACCATCAACAGCTGGGCAGCCATGCCTGAGTCGAACAGCCGTGCCCGACGCCAGGCATCGTGAAGGCCGCCCGGAGCGGTCAGGATGTCGGAGAGGCGGGCGATCAGTGCTTCAATATCCTGGGTCGGAAGCGCTGGCCTCAGGACATCGCGTTCGCTTTCAAGCGCCGCCAGAATATCCAGATGTGCCTGCTTGTCCCTGGTGTGTCCCTGGGCCTGGCTGGTGTGGGCCCGGCTCAGATCATTGTTCAGCCGGGCCAGGTGGATATTGATGTAGGCCAGATGCAGAGCGGCCTCCAGCGAAGAAGAGGCCTGCCCGTTCGTTTCAGGTCGGAACGAGCGGAAAACGGTCCCAGCATAGGCGTGCATCGACTGGGCCAGCTCGTCCAGCTCCGCTACGGTCGCCAGGGCCTGTTGTCGCTGTTCTTCGAAACGGATTTGCAGGGTTTCGCGGGTATCGCACAGGGAGGAGAGGTTATTGATGCTCAGCTCCAGTTCGTCCTTCGCGGTGCGGACCGTGCGTTCGGTGTCGAGCGCACCGGTGTGGCGCAGGAAGTCGGCGAGTGCGTCGATGGCGGCGAACTCGGGCGCGAGGCTGCCCTCCAACCTGGCGCGGTGTGAACCGTCTGCCCGGTCGCATGCCGTTTTGATGTCCCGTGCCGTCCTCGTCAACGTCCGCATGGCGTTGGAGGCGCTCATCGCGTTGGTCAACAAGGGGTATTGAGTATCGGTGGTTCGGGTAATGACAGTGGCGACCTGGTTGGTATAAGACAATCCGATCCAACCAATGACACTGACGACAATCACCGAACACAGCGCCGCTGCCACCATCTTGAAGCGGAGCCGGCCGAAAACCCTTCGTGCGTGCTCTGGCAAGCTTCCTTACCTCTTATATTATTGTGATCGCCAACTACATCCCGTCTAATTGGGTGCTCTTTTGTTTAAATGTCACAACGTGTAGAGGTAACGTAAATTTAAAATGCCGCAGTGGCAAAAACACGCAATAAATTCGTTATACGACCATTGGCTCTGTTGTCACTGCTCGGCCAGTGGCCGTGGCGCGTATGCAGACGGGGCATCAACGTGCGATGGGCCGAGCATGGGGGCAGTCCAGCCGGGAGGCGGTGCCTGCCGCGAGAGATGGTCGAGGCAGGCGTTATTGCCTCAGAAGGTTTCCAGCTTCCACACGTCGAAGGCCGGTTCCTCATAGGGATGTGCGGCGCGCAGGGCCTCGACGGCGTCGTGGATCAGATCGTCCTGGCAGACCATCTCCACTTTCACCTCCTCGACCTTTTCCAGGTCTCCTACCTGACCGATATGCGGGCTAGCGCCATCCAGCGGGCGAAACTGACCGGTGCCGCGGGTCTCGAAGCAGCACGCCTCGTAGTCGCCGATGCGCCCGGCGCCGGTGACGAATACGGCTTCCTTGACGGCCTCGGCATCCTCCAGCGGTACGAAGAAGGCAAGCTTGTACATCGCTATCTCCCTGTCACGATCTTGAGTGGCTTCCGTTCTCCCCCCTTTTTGCCACAGCTGACAGGCAGCGTCAGCCCCTTGGCTGTTCACACAGCAGTGCAGCGAAAAAATACTTGTCCAATAGCTGTACAGTAACTATTGTCTGTACAGGGTTGGGTTGTTCATGGCGCTCCACCCTATACGTACACACTGAGGAAATGACCCGATGAAACCGATTCATGTGGTAGCCACGAAGTGGATGGGAGCAGGTTTGGTTGGCCTCATGCTGGCGGGCGCCGTTCAGGCCGGCAGTCATGGAGACAAGCAGGACATCGTGGACACCGCCGTGGCGGCCGGGCAGTTCGAGACCCTGGCTGCCGCGCTGGAAGCCGCTGGGCTGGTCGAGACCCTCAAGGGAGAGGGGCCCTTCACCGTCTTCGCTCCCACCGATGAGGCCTTTGCCGCCTTGCCCGAGGGTACCGTGGAGAGTCTGCTGGAGCCCGAGAACATCGAGCAGCTCCAGGCCGTGCTGACCTACCACGTGGTGGCAGGGAAAGTCATGGCCGAAGATGCCATGGGCCTGGACAGCGCCACCACGGTGCAGGGACAGGACATCACCATTACCACCGCCAACGGCACGGTAATGATCAATGACGCCACCGTGATTCAAGCCGATATCGAGGCAAGCAACGGCGTCATTCACGTCATCGACAGCGTGCTCCTGCCTGAGTGATCACAGCCAGCCCTTGCTGTGTCCAGCTTGCCACCCTGCGGGGTGGCCTTTTTATTGGCGGGCGTGCTCATGAGCGGCGCCGACCTTCGCCAGCATGATGCAGTATGACCTCGCAGGCGGCGTGTTTCAGTTTCAGCGCCGCATCCCAATCGCTTCCCTGGGGTTCGAGGGCGGCGCTGATCTGCACCGCCACCTTGCCCGGATGGGGCCGCCACTCCTTGCCTCGCAGCAAGTGCCGCGAGCCGGCGATGGCGACCGGGACCACCGGCACGTTGGCATGGGCAGCGGTGAGAAAGGCGCCCATGTGGAAGTCGCCGAGTCCGGGCTCGGTGGTGAAGGTGCCTTCCGGGAAGATGGCGAGTGTGTCGCCGTTGGCTACTGCCCGCTCGGCCTGCTGCATGTCCTGTTCCGCCTGGCGCGGGTCGAAGCGCTCGACGAACAGCGCTCCCATGCGGGTCAGTGGCAGACGGGTTGCCGGGCGGCTCTCCAGTTCCTCCTTCGCCAGGTAGCGCACGCTGCAGGGCAGGGCCGCGGTGAGAATCAGCACATCCAGGTAGCTGGCATGATTGGCGACTATCACGCAGGGGCGGCCGTGCGGGAGGTGCTCCAGACCACTCACTTCGACACGGATGCCGGCCAGCCGAGCCATGGCCCGGCAGACGTAGTGAGCGACGCGCCAGCGCCAGGCGAGCCGCGGCAGCGGGAGGCCTACCAGGGCGAACAGCATGAAACCGACCCCGAAGAGCGACCAGGCATAGAGGTAATAAGCCCAATAGCCCGCCGCCGATAGCCCCTGGCGTGCGCGTCTGACCCACGCACGCAGCGTCAGCTTGACCACCTGACGCCAGACCGGAAGTGGCTTCTCGCCCAAGCGGCCCTGGCGGTAGAAGTCGCGGGTTGCGGCGCGGCGGATCTTGCCGCTGGAGGTCTTGAGTACGCTGTGGGGCGGCACCAGGCGAATGTCGTCGGCCGGCAGGTCGACCACATCCACTACCGTATCGGCGATGGTGCGGCACAGTTCCTGGCGCTTGACCGGGTCGTCGATTCGGGTCTCCGCCACTACGACCAGCGACTCGGCGCCGGTCGTCGGGTCGGGGTCGCCGAACACCGCCACGCAGCCTCGGCGCACGCCCTCCAACCGGCCAACCGCCGTCTCGATGTCGTAGGGGTAGATGTTGCGCCCTCCGCGCACCAGCATGTCCTTGCGCCGTCCGCTGATGTGGAGATCGCCCTCGGCCAGGTAGCCACGGTCGCCGGTGCGCAGCCAGCCGTCGTGGCACAATTTCTCGCTCTCCTCGGGATTGTCGAAGTAGCCTTCGGTGGCGGAGGGGCCACGGAACTCGAGATCGCCCTCCTGGCGCTCGGCGAGCTCACTACCCTCGGCGTCGACGATGCGCAGGGCATAGCCGGGCAGCGGCGGGCCGCAGTTGACGAAGGGCTGTGCCGCCGCCGGGTCGCTCTCGGGGCGTGCTTCGCCGCTGGACGCGAAGCGCTCACGGTTGATCCTGTCGATCACCAGTCCGCGGCCGGGCTTGGCCACGCAGAGACCTACCGCTGCTTCGGCCAGGCCATAGACCGGCATCAATGCCTCGCGCTTCAGGCCGCAGGGGGCCAGCCGTTCGGCGAACTGCTCCATGGTAGTGGCGCTGACCGGTTCGGCGCCGTTGAAGGCGACCCGCCAACTGCTCAGGTCGAGAGTCTGAACCTGTTCTGCAGGAATGGCGCGCAGGCACAGTTCGTAGCCGAAGTTGGGGGCGCCGGAGATGGTGCCGCGGTGGCGATCGATCAGCTCCAGCCAGCGCAGCGGGTGCGACAGAAAGGCCAGCGGCGACATCACCACCAGCGGGATGCCGTAGTAGAGACTGGCCAGCCATGCCGCGATCAGCCCCATGTCGTGGTACAGCGGCAGCCAACTGACGAAGACGTCGTCCGGTGCGGCTTCCAGCCGTTCGCCCATGGCGCGGATGTTGGCCAGTAACTGGGCGTGAGTGAGCCGTACCCCCTTGGGATCGCCGGTGCTGCCCGAGGTGTATTGCAGCAGCGCCAGGCTCGAGGCGCTGGGGGCGCGGGGAGCGACCGATGCGGAGGGTGCGTCGAGTTCTGCCAAGGTGACGACATGGCGCAGCTGCGGCGCCTCGGCATGCAGCAGATGCGCCACCTTACGCGCCTCATCGACGGTGATCAGCAGCTCCGCGCCGGCATTGCTCAGGATGCGCCCGTGGCGCCGAAGGTGCTCCTCGAGCTGGGACGGGCGGGCCGGTGGGTAGATGGGAACCGGCACGGCACCCGCGCGCAGTATGCCCAGGAAGGCGACGAAGTAGTCGGGCGAGGTCGGCAGCATCAGCGCGATGCGGTCGCCATGCCGAATGCCGCGCGCCGCCAGTGCGGTGGCGATGGCTTGCGCCTCCCGGTTAAGTTCACCGTAGCTGAGAACTTTCGGCTCATCCCCATCGCCATAGACATAGAGGTGAGAGCGATCCGGATGTCGCTGCAAGTGCCAGTCCATGGCGGCATTGAGGGTCTCTGCGTCGCTCGGTTCGCCGCCTGGATCGGCCTCATCGGCACTGGCTGCTTCACGTCTCGGCGATACGGGCTCCGTCGCGACCCGGTGAGACGACTCCGCCGTGGAAGAGTGCAGCAGCTCCAATAGGGTGGCGGGGGTCTCGGCCAGCAGCGCCGACTCAGGCAGGCGAGCACCGAACTCCTGCTCGATACGCAGCAGCAGCTCGGAGCGGGCCAGACTGTCCAGCCCCAGGTCTCGATCCAGGCGCGACTCCAGCGAGATGCGCATGTCGTCGCTGCGGTCGGGCCGAATCTCCTTGACCAGCGCTTCGAGCAGCGACAGCAAGCGCCGCTCGACCTTGCTGTCGGCCATGTCAGGGCTGTCGTCGTGCTTCACCATACGTCACCTCTGTGGGTGCCCTTGGGTAGTGGACTCCGGCATGGCATGGTTTCTCCCTTACTGTAGTGGTTGAGAGCGGTTGTCAGATCAGACGATCAAGGAGGGAGTCAATGGATCGAAGGCTTGCGACTCTGCTGGAGACACGAGGGCTCTCGCCTCAAGGGGCGCTGCGCCCGCTTGGCGGGGGCGACATGGCGGCCGTTTACTGGCTGGAAACGGACCAGGGGGCGGTGGTGGCCAAGCAGGACGATGCGCAGCGCCTGGCCGGCGAGGCAGATGGGCTGCGGGCGCTGCGCGAGGCGGGGAGTTCGCTGCGGGTGCCCGAGGTGCTGGCACTGGGCGACGGCTGGCTGGTGCTGGAGGCGCTGGTCAGCGGTTCGCGCTCGCCGCGCTCTGCCTCGGCGCTGGGAGAGGGCCTGCGTCAGCTGCATTCCCTCACCGCGAGCGAACACGGCTGGCCGCGTGACAACGCCTGTGGTCGTACGCCCCAGCCCAATGCGCCCATGGCCGACGGGCGAGCATTCCAGCGCGAGCGTCGCCTGTTGCCGCTGGTGCAGGCCTGTCACGCGCGCGGGCTGCTCGACACCCCCTTGCGTCGACGTATCGAAACCGTGGCGCAAGCGCTGGAGAGCTGGCTGCCCGATGCGCCGGCGAGTCTGCTGCACGGCGACCTCTGGTCCGGCAACGTGCTGCATACGCCTCAAGGCCCGGCAATCATCGACCCCGCGGTGTATCGCCACTATCCCGAGGTGGACCTGGCCATGTTGACGCTGTTCGGCTCGCCCGGCGATGTCTTCTTCGAGGCCTACTGGGACGGTGATGTGCCGGGCGACTGGTCGCGGCGCGAGGCCCTGTTCCAGCTCTACCCGCTGCTCAATCATCTGCTGCTGTTCGGCGGCGGCTATCGGGGCGGTGTAGAACGCGCGGTAGCGGCCGTCGAATCCGGGTAGCGAGGATCGTTTCATTCAAGGGTACGTTTGAATCATCTTGCCGAGAGTGATGAACGGTACATACAATCGTGTATGTTAGGCTCGCTCAAGGAAGAGAACCTTATGAATCGAGGCATCGGCGGTTTCATTCGGCGTGTCGTCGTTGGCTGCTTGCTGGCCACGCCGGCTTTAGCCGGCTCGGGCGTCGTGACGCTGCAAGTGGACAACGACGGCATGGTCAGCAGCGACGACGACCATTACACCTCCGGGGTAGAGCTGCACTGGACCCGGGCGGTCTCGCCGCAGCACTGGAGCCAGCGCGTCACCCATGGCTTGCCCGGCGTGTGGGTCGGCTCGGTGGATGCCATCAGCTATCACCTGAGCTATCGCATGTACACGCCGGTTGAGGTGGAGCGCCGCGACCTGATCGAGGACGACCGCCCCTATGCCGGCCTGATCCTGGGCGGCCTGGCGCTATATGGCAGAGAGCCGCTGAGCGGTGCCTGGCATCGTGAAGAGGCATTCCAGCTCGACCTCGGCGCGGTCGGCCCCGTTACCTCCGCCGACAGCGTTCAGCGCGAGGTACACCGCTTCACCAACAGTCAGCGCCCCCGTGGCTGGTCTCACCAGCTGGGCAACGAGCCCATTCTCAACCTGGGCTATCGTCGCCATTGGTGGCAAAGCCATTCGCTGGGGTGGCTGGAGATGCAGCATGGCCCGGGCGTGTCGGCCTCTCTCGGTAACCTGTTGGTGCAGGCTGGCGGCGGCTACGGCCTGCGGCTCGGCCGCGGGCTCGATGCCAGCATGGGCTGGCCCTCCCTGAGCATCGAGCGCGGTGGCTATCGTCAGGTCGCGACGTCGCCAGGCAGCGGCTGGAATCTCTTTGCCGCGCTGCAGGGGCGCTACGTGGCGCACAATCTGCTGCTGGACGGCAACACCGTGCGCGACAGCCACTCGGTCGACCGTCGCGAGTGGGTCGGCGATGCCGTCGTCGGCGTGGCGCTGACCTTGCAGCAGTGGGAGGTGAGCCTGGCGCACGTGTGGCGTAGCAAGGAGTTCGAGGAGCAGGTGAACAGCACCGTGCACGGTGCGCTGTCGCTGAGCTATCGGTTCTGACCCGGAAATCCCTTGCCTTGACCTGCATCGCCCCCGCCCTGGTGGCGGGGGCGTGACCGCTTACCAGGCTTTGTAGGGCAGGAACTTGCCGTTCAGAGTGAGCAGTACCCGGTCGCCTTTGGGGTCCTCGACCTTGTCCACTTCCATGGTGAAGTCGATGGCGCTCATGATGCCGTCGCCGAACTTCTCCTGTACCACGTCCTTCAGCGTCTCGCCGTAGACCCCCACCACCTCGTAAAGGCGATAGATGAATGGGTCCTGGGGGATCGCCTCGTCCCAGGCTTTGGTGGGGAAAGCCGTGAGAGCGTCAGCGACCTCGGTGTCGACCTCGAGCACGTCGCACAGCTTGTGGGCTACCTCTCGGCTGGCGCTGTTCATGCCGTAGCAGGCCGAGGCGGTCCACACCGGTGACATGCCGATGGCCTTGCCGATCTCGTCCCAGCTCAGCTTCTTGCGGGCCTTGGCGGCGAGCAGGGTATGGCGCATTTCGAGCTTATCCATGATGTTTCTCCTTGGCGCTGAGGTTGACCAGCTTGGGTGAGGCGGATGCCGGCGCATCGGCCTTGTGGTACGTGGCCGGGGCGCTTGCCTCGGCGACGGGGTTGACCGGCCGCGGGTAGTGCAGGCCGCGTGAATCCTGGGAGAGCGTGCGCAGGTCGCTGGCGCGATTGACGAGGAAATCGACCAGGTAATTGCGCAGGGTGTAGAAGTGTGGATGCTTGACGATCTCGCCCCGGGAGCGTGGCCGCGGCAGATCGATCTCAACCGCTTCGGCGATACGCGCCTCTGGGCCGTTGGTCATCAGGAAGATGCGATCGGCCAGCAGGATTGCCTCATCCACGTCGTGGGTGATCATGAACACCGTCTGGCGGTCCTGGCTCCAGATCTTGAGCAGCTCGTCCTGGATCACGCCACGGGTCAGTGCGTCCAGCGCACCGAAGGGCTCGTCGAGCAGCAGCAGCTCCGGCTTGGTGGCGAAGGCCCTGGCGATGCTGACCCGCTGGCGCATGCCGCCCGAGAGCTGGGCCGGCTTGCGTGTGATCACCTCCTTGAGCCCGACCATCTCCAGGTAGTGCAGGCTGTGTTCGGTGACCTGGCTCTCCTTCCACTCGGGCCAGCGGGCACGCACGCCGAAACGCACGTTCTCCAGTGCCGTGAGCCACGGCAGCAGGCTGTAGTTCTGGAACACCACGCCGCGCTCGAGGCTGGGGCCGTCGATCTCGCGGCCATCCATGATCATGGCGCCGTCGCTCAGGCTGTCGAGCCCGGCCAGGGCGTTCATGATGGTCGACTTGCCGCAGCCGGAGTGGCCGATGATGCAGACGAACTCGCCCTTCTGCAGTTGGAAGCTGACTTTCTCGAAGACCGTGAGATCCGCGCTGCCCTTGCTGCCGGGAAAGCGCTTGGCGGCCTGTTGAACTTCCACGAAGGCATGACTCATGGCGCTTACTCCTGATAGGTGACCAGCCGGGCGACGGAGGAGAGCGCGAGGTCGAGCAGCATGCCCACCACGCCGATCACCAGAATCGCGAAGATCACGCTGGTCAGGTCGAGGTTGTTCCATTCGTTCCACACGAAGTAACCGATGCCGGTGCCACCCACGAGCATTTCGGCGGCCACGATCACCAGCCAGGCAATGCCGATGGAGATGCGCATGCCGGTGAGGATGGTGGGGGCCGCGGCGGGCAGGATGACCTTGAAGGCCGTCTTCAGCGGCGACAGCTCGTGGGTACGGGCCACGTTGACCCAGTCGCGGCGCACACCTGCCACACCGAAGGCAGTGTTGAGCAGCATCGGCCAGATCGAGCAGATGAAGATCACGAAGATGGCCGAGGCCTCGGCGTCGCGAATGATGAACAGGGCCAGCGGCATCCAGGCCAGCGGCGAGATCGGCCGCAGCACCTGGATATAGGGGTTGAGCGCGCGGTACATCAGCGGCGACATGCCGATCAGAAAGCCCACGGGAATGGCGATCACCGCCGCCATCAGATAGCCGGTGAGCACCCGGTAGAGCGAATAGCCGAGCTGAATGCCGATGCCCTTGTCGTTGGGGCCGGCGTCGTAGAAGGGGTTGGAGAGCTCGACCCAGGCGCGTTCGAGAATCGCCGAGGGCGGCGGTACCCGTGCCGTCTCGTCGGCGCCTCCCATCAGCAGCTCGTATTCGCTGAGCTCCTCGCCGCCGCCCAGCACGGGCGCACGCTCGAGACCTTCCCACAGGCCCAGGCCCACGACCAGCAGCAGCACGGCCAGCAGTGTGGCCCGAGCGTTCAGGCTCAGTTTCCATTCGGTGGTGGTGCGGTCCATGTCAGCTCCTCCTCAGCGCGAAGCTCTCGACGTAGGCTTCGGGCTCGGTGTAGTCGAAGGTCTTGCCCATGATCTCGAACTGGCGGGCGTTCTCCTCCGGGGCGTCGTAGCCCAGTTCGCGCATCACCTCGCGGGCATCGGTGGCGAGATAGACGTCGCGGGCGATCTGCTGATAATCGATGTCGCCGTTGATGTAGCCCCAGCGCTTCATCTGGGTGAGGATCCATATCGCCATCGAGTGCCAGGGGAAGGGATCGAAGTCGATGCGGTCGGGCACGTTCTGCACGTTGCCCAGGCCATCGGCGAAGCGCCCGGTCAGCACCTGTTCGATCACCGTTACCGGCTGGTTGAGATAGGCGGCGGGGGCGATGGCCTCGGCGATCTCGGCGCGGTTGGCCGGGTCGGAGGAGTACTGGGTGGCATCGACGATGGCGCGCAGCAGGGCGCCATAGGTGTTGGGGTTCTCGCGAGCGAAGCGCGCGCTGGTGGCGAAGGCGCAGCACGGGTGGCCGTCCCAGATCTCCTTGGTCAGTAGATGGATGAAGCCGATCCGCTCATAGACCGCGCGCTGGTTGAACGGGTCGGGAGAGAGAAAGCCGTCGATGTTGCCGGCGCGCAGGTTGGCGACCATCTCGGGCGGCGGGATGACGCGAATCTGGATGTCCCGATCCGGATCGAGACCGTGTTCGGCCACGTAGTAGCGCAGCAGGAAGTTGTGCATCGAGTACTCGAAGGGCACGCCGAAGGTGAAACCGCGCCACTGCTCGGGGTCGCGCTTGTCCTGATGGTCGTTGTGCAGCACGATCGCCTGGCCGTTGACGTTCTCGATGGCCGGCGCAACGAAGTGCCGCGAACTGGAGCCGGCGCCCAGGGTCATGGCCAGCGGCATCGGCGTCAGCATGTGGGCGGCATCGAAGCGGTCGTTGAGCGAATTGTCGCGGATCAGCGCCCAGCCCGCGGCCTTGATCACGTTCACGTCGAGCCCGTAGCGTTCGTAGAAGCCCATGGGGTGGGCCATGATGATCGGCGTGGCGCAGGTGATGGGGATGAAGCCGATATCCAGCTGGCTCTTCTCCAGCGGCCCCAGGCTCTCCTGGGCGGCGGCCTTGATCGCGCCCAGCGGCAGAATGGTAGACAGCGCTGCCGCCACGGTACCGCCGCCGACCAGCTTCATGAACTGGCGGCGATGCATGTCGCTGTGGCCGAAGATGCCGCGCACCAGAGCGCTCTCCACGACGCGATCCATCATCGCTTCGCTGTCGCGTGGGGCGTCGCTGGCATCATCGCGGCTGGCCGAACACTCACCACAGCCGCAGTGGCGGCCATGGACCAGTGACTGACGATGATCGAACGGGTTTCCCAGACTGTTGTGATCGTTGTTCATGTGGTTCCCCTCGAGAACGCAGGTAATCGATTGCCTGCACTCGCCTGGTGCATGGGGACAAGGCGTGCCGGCACTCTCTCCTGCCAAGCGAGTCACGTGCCATTCCTCGTGCTTTTCTTTCTAGTTTCGTAAAAACAATGGCTTGCAGGATGAGAGAGAGTGGCGGGAAAAGGCGACGATATGCGACGAAATTCCGTCATTGACGATATCTCGTTGCTTTCACGACGAAATGTCGTCACTGGTACGCTGCTTGTATGGATCAGGGCAGACTTCCTGTTGGAGTTCCACCATGTCTCTGCCCCAGGTACCGGAGCGCTTTGCCTTCGATCATGCCCCCATCGCCATGCTGCTGGCCGATCCCCGGGCCGACCGGCTGCTGGCCGCCAACGCCGAGGCGTGTCGCCTGCTGGGTGCCGACTTCGAGCGGCTCGCCTCACGCCCCTTCAGCCACTGCCTGGGACCTTCGTTGCCGATGTGGGTAGCGTTCAGCGACGAAACCCAGCAGCGCTCACCGGCCTGGTCCGACGACCTGCTGCTGTTCGATGTGCAGCGCGCTCCGCGCCGGGTGGAGGTGTACGGGCAGGCGCTGGACGAGCATTGCTTGATGTTCGGCGTGATCGAGCTCGACAAGGCCGAGCAGCGCCGGGCGCGGGCCGAACTGTGGCGGCGTCACCGTCGCGGTCATGTGGGCTGGGAGCGGGTCGAGCAGGTGTTCGAGCGCATCGAGCGGCAAAACCAGTTGATCCTGGGCGCCGCCGGGGAGGGCATCTACGGGCTCGACGCCGAGGGCCGCACCACCTTCGTCAACCCGGCCGCCGAGCGCATCCTGGGCTGGAGTAGCGAAGACATGGTCGGCCATGACGCTCACCTGATGTTCCACCACACCCATGCCGACGGCAGCCACTTTCCTGTGCAGCAGTGTCCGATTCACGCCTCCTTCAGCGATGGTCAGGTGCATCGGGTCGACAACGAGGTGTTCTGGCACAAGAACGGCGAGGCGATCCCGGTGGAGTACACCAGCACGCCGATCTTCGAGACCGGGCGGCTGGTGGGCGCCGTGGTGCTGTTCCGTGACATTCGCGAGCGCAAGCGGGCCGAACAGCAGCTGCGCGATGCCCTGGCCGAGGTGGAATCGCTAAGGCAGCGCCTGGAGCTGGAGAACCAGTATCTGCAGGAAGAGATCACCGCCGAGATCAACCATCGTGAGATCGTCGGCGAGAGTCCGGCAGTGGCCCACCTGGTGCGCCAGATCGCGCTGGTGGCGCCCACCGACGCCAACGTGCTGGTCACCGGCGAGTCGGGCACCGGCAAGGAGCTGATCGCCCGAGCGATCCACGCCGGCAGCAGCCGCAGCGACCGGCCGCTGATTCGGGTCAACTGTGCGGCGATTCCCCGCGACCTGTTCGAAAGCGAGTTCTTCGGCCATGTGAAGGGAGCCTTCACCGGTGCGGTGAGCGATCGACCGGGACGCTTCGAGCTGGCCGATGGCGGGACCCTGTTTCTCGACGAGGTGGGGGAGATACCGCTGGAGCTGCAGAGCAAGCTGCTGCGGGTACTGCAGGATCAGCAGTTCGAGCGAGTGGGCGACGATCGTACCCGCGAGGTGAACGTGCGTGTGATCGCGGCGACCAATCGTGAGCTGGGCGAGATGATCGCCGCCGGCCAGTTCCGCGAGGATCTCTACTTCCGCCTCAACGTCTTTCCCATCACCTCGGTACCTCTGCGCGAGCGAATCGGCGACGTGCCGCTGCTGGCCAACCATTTCCTGCGCCGTGCCTGTCAGAAGTTCAACAAGCCTGGCATGCGCATCCCACCGGCGCAGATGGAGGCGTTGAAGCGCTATCCCTGGCCGGGCAACATCCGCGAACTGGAGAACGTGATCGAGCGTCAGGTCATCGTCGCTCAGCGCCGTGACCTCGCCTTCGAGGAGCTGCTGTCGTCAACGGGCGCCGACAGCCTGGCGCTGCCGAGCTCGACGGCGCCGCTCGGGCGGGTAGGCCACGGGGAGGTGCGGGAACCGCAGACCGAACAGGAGATGACACGGCACCTGCGTGCCAATGCGGTAGCGGCGCTGCGCGCTTGTGGCGGCAAGATTTCGGGGCCGGGCGGTGCGGCAGAGCTATTGGGCCTGCCGCCGACTACCCTGCGTTCACGGCTCAGGGCATGGCGTATCGAGCCGCGGGACTATCGAGCCGAGCCGCGCGGGGCTCTTACATCTAGCTGAAGGCTCTCACACCTAGCCGGCAGCACCGCTATGCCTATACTGGAGGCTTGGCCGGTGCGCCGAGGGCGATGATGCCGGGGGGAAAGGTCATGCACGAATCGAAAAAGCGGCGGTGGGGCGTCGTCGGTGGGCTTCTGCTGACAGGCTGTTTCGTGCTTGGCTCGAGCGCCTGGGCCGCGCCTGACGAGGCCGGAGCTACCAACCACGGAGCGCTCTTCCTGCCCGTGCAGCACCCGCTGGCCTGGCATCGTGAGCACTGGCGTCAGCGCCGTCAGTTCGACCCTACGTTCACCATCGAACTCCCCTGGTTCCTCTTCGACCCCTATCTGCGTTGGGGCCACGCCCCGCGGCCGGATGAACCGGCACGGCCCGCTACCATCACCCCGCGCGAGCGCCGGCCTATCTGGCGGGACGACGTGGTAGGAACGGGCAGTGGGGAGCGGCTGGAGGTACATCCCGAAGGGCGAATATTGCGCAGCCGGCCGCGCTCGGATTGAGCGGGCCACGTACCGCCAGCGCAGGCTTGGAGCATCACGCTAGTATACATACACGAGTGTCTATATAATTCCCCGCACTCGAATGACCTGCCGCGAGCACGCATCACGTGCCGCTCCTGACGAAATACGATCGCAGCGGAGAGCCTCATGACCTTGTTGCCCTGGGGGGCGCGCCTTCCCGTGAAATGGATTCTGGCTGCCGGACTGCTGGCATTGCTGCTGGCAGGGTGCGAGCAGAATGGAAACGGCGGAGCCCCCGCCGGCGCCGGCGGACGCCCGCCGCCCGAGGTCTACGTACAGCGTGTGGAGCCGCGTTCGGTCGATGTGGTGGAGGAATACGCCGCCCGCGTGCGCGGCTCGCGTGAAGTGGAAGTGCGCGCTCGTGTGCAGGGCATTCTGGAAGAGCGCCTCTATACCGAAGGCCAGGTCGTGGAAGCGGGCGAGTCGCTGTTTCGTATCGACCGTGAGCCGTACCAGATCGAGCTGCAGCGCGCCCGGGCGGAGCTGGCCAATGCCCAGGCCGAGCTGAACCAGACTCAGCGCGAGTGGCGGCGTATCTCGACGCTGTTCCAGCAGAACGCCGTCAGCGAGCGCGAGCGCGACTCGGCGCTTTCTGCTCGCGAGCTGGCCGAGGCGCGCTACGCTCTGGCCGAGTCCGGCGTGGCTACTGCCGAGCTCAACCTCGACTACACCGAGGTGCGCGCGCCGCTGGCCGGCATGACCGGGCTCGAGAGTTTCCCCGAGGGCAGCCTGATCGAGCGGGGCACGCTGCTGACCACGGTGACCCAGCAGGACCCGGTACACGTGCGATTCTCGCTGCCCGAGGGCGATGCCGCTCTGCAGCGAGCGGCCCGGCGCGCCCTGTCCGCCAATGGTCAGTCCGAGCAGCGTGAGGCGCTGCTGACCCTGCCCGACGGCCGCGCCTACGAAGAGAGTGGGGTGGTGGACTTCACCGACAGCACCATCGATCCGCGTACCGGCAGTGTGTCGGCCCGCGCCGTGTTCCCCAACCCTCAGGGAGAAGTGGTACCGGGGCAGTTCGTGCGCGTTCGCGTGCTGGTGCAGGAGCTCGAAGACGTCTTTCTGATACCCCAGCAGGCGGTGGGGCAAGGGCCTCAGGGAGCGCGCGTCTTCGTCGTCGAGGACGATACCGCTCACGCACGTACCGTGGAGCTCGGCCCCGTCATCGACGGTCGCCAGGTGGTGCTGACCGGCCTCGAGGCCGATCAGCGCATCGTGGTCAACGGTCTGGTGGGTCTGCAGGATGGCATGTCGGTTCGGGTCAATGAATTGAGCCCCGAAGAGGCTCAGCAGGCGGCTGAAGAGGCCGAGGCCTCGGCGGCGGAAGCCGAAGCCGAGACCGACGAGGAGGCGTAATGCTCAGGTTCTTCATCGACCGGCCGATCTTCTCCTCGGTCATCTCGATCATCATCGTGCTGGTGGGCACGGCGGCGCTGCGCGCGCTGCCGGTGGAGCAATATCCCAACGTGGTGCCGCCCGAGGTCGTGGTCCAGGCCCAGTATCCCGGTGCCAGCGCTCAGGTGATTGCCGAGACCGTGGCCGCCCCGCTGGAACAGGAGATCAACGGCGTCGACGACATGCTCTACATGGAATCGACGGCTACCGATGCCGGCAGTTTGCAGATCACCGTCTCGTTCGAGATGGGCACCGACCCGGACCAGGCAGCGATCAACGTCAACAACCGGGTGCAGGCCGCCCTCTCACGGCTGCCGCAGCAGGTGCAGACGCTGGGCGTGCGCGTCGAGGCGCGCTCCACCAACATGCTCATGGTGCCGGTACTGTATTCGCCGGATGGCTCCCGCGACCCGCTATTTCTCTCCAACTACGCGCTGCTCAACGTGCTCGACGAGCTGGTGCGTCTGCCCGGGGTGGGCGATGCCTCGCTGTTCGGCGCCCAGGACTACTCCATGCGCGTGTGGCTGTCGCCGGACAAGCTGGCGCAGTACGACCTGACGCCTTCCGACGTAGCCGCCTCCATTCGCGAGCAGAACGCCCAGTTTGCCGCCGGTAGCATCGGCGCGCAGCCGGCCCCAGAAGAAGTGGCCTTCACCTTCGCCGTTTCCACCCCAGGCCAGCTGTCCGAGCCGGAGGAGTTCGAACGCATCATCCTGCGCGCCGACGAGCAGGGTGGCACCCTGCGTCTGGGCGACGTGGCACGTGTCGAGCTGGGCTCGCAGAGCTACGCATTCTCTGCCACCTACAACGGCCAGGGCGCAGTGCCCATGGGTGTGTACCTGCAGCCTGGCGCCAACGCGCTGGATACCGCCACGGCGGTACACGAGGCACTGGAGAACATGTCCTCGCGCTTCCCCGAGGGGGTTGGGTACGTCGTGCCCTACGACACCACGGAGTTCGTCGAGATCTCCATTCGTGAGGTATTCATCACGCTGCTGATCGCGGTAGCGCTGGTGGTGGTGGTGACCTTCGTCTTCCTCCAGCACCTGCGTGCAACCCTGATCCCGGTGGTGGCGATTCCGGTGTCGCTGATCGGTACCTTCGCCGGCATGCTGGCGCTGGGCTTCTCCATCAACATGCTCACCCTGTTCGGGCTGGTACTGGCCATCGGTATCGTGGTGGACAACGCCATCATCGTGCTGGAAAACGTCGACAGACTGATCAAGGAGCAGGGCTTCAAGGCGCGGGATGCCGCCGTGGAGACCATGAAGCAGGTCGCCGGTGCGGTGGTGTCGTCGACCCTGGTGCTGGTGGCGGTATTTGCACCGGTCACCTTCCTGGGCGGGCTCACCGGTGAGCTCTATCGGCAGTTCGCCGTGACCATCGCCATTTCGGTGGTGGTGTCCGGCGTGGTGGCGCTCACGCTCACGCCGGCCATGTGCGCGTTGATGCTCGACAAGCAGAAGCACGAAGTGGCCAAGCCCTTCCAGTGGTTCAACGCCGCCTTCGACAAGCTTACCAACGGCTTCGCCTGGCTGGTGAGCAAGCTGCTGCGCCATGCGCTGCTGGGCATGGTGCTGTTCATCGGTGTGATCGCCCTGACGCTGTTCTCGCTGACTCGTCTACCCTCCGGCCTGGTGCCGCAGGAAGACCAGGGTACGGCGCTGGTGGTCTACAATCTGCCGCCGGCCTCGGCGCTGCCGCGTACCGAGGCGGTGCGCGATCAGATCACGCAGATGCTGCTGGGCATGGACGAGGTGGATCAGTTCACCACGGTGGCGGGCTTCGACATGATCGCGGGCTCGCTGCGCACCAATGCGGGTATCGGTTTTGCCAATCTCGCCGATTGGGGCGATCGCACCGGGCCGGGGCAGGACGCCGCTTCCGTGGCCGGACGCATCATCGGCATGGGAGCCGGTATTCCCGAGGCGATGGTGATCGCCTTCACGCCGCCCCCGATCATGGGGCTTTCTCTCACCGGCGGGGTAGAGGGCTACCTCGAGGTGAGTGGCGACGTGACCACCGAGGAGCTGGAAACGCTCGGTCAGCGGCTCAGTGCAGCTGCCAACGAGCGGCCGGAATTGACCAACGCGCGCATCACCCTGGACAGTGGCATTCCCCGCTATCGTGCCGCAGTGGACCGTGAGAAGGCACGGGCCATGGGCGTGCCGATCAACCAGGTGTTCGAGGCGATGCAGAGCACCTTCGGTTCGCTCTACGTCAACGATTTCACCCTGGCGGGGCGCAACTGGCAGGTCAACCTGCAGTCCGAGGGCGAGTTCCGCAGCCAGCCTGAGGATCTCAACAAGGTCTTCGTGCGTTCGGAGTACGGCGAGATGCTGCCGCTCTCGAGTCTGGTGAGCCTGGAGCGCACCAGCGGGCCGGACATCATCAACCGCTTCAACGTCAACAGCGCGGTCAACTTCCTTGCCGACGCGGCCCCGGGCTATACCACCGGCCAGGCCAAGGAAGCGATGGAGGAGGTCGCCGCCCAGGTGCTCGATGCCAACAGCTCGCTGGGCTGGATCGGTGAGGCCTACCAGCTCGATGCCGCCGCCGGTGCGGGTGGGCTCGCCTTCGGCCTGGCCATGGTGATGGTGTTCCTGATCCTGGCCGCCCAGTACGAGCGCTGGACCCTGCCGATTGCGGTGGCCACGGCGGTACCCTTCGGCGTGCTGGGAGCGGCGCTGGCAGCCATGCTGCGCGGTTTTCCCAACGACATCTACTTCCAGGTGGGGCTGCTGGTGCTGATCGGTCTGGCGGCGAAGAACGCCATCCTGATCGTCGAGTTCGCGGCGCAGAATCGACGCACCGGGATGAGCTCCTTCGATGCGGCACTGGCCGCAGCCCAGCAGCGTTTCCGCGCCATCCTGATGACGGCACTGACCTTCATCATCGGCACCTTGCCGCTGGTATTCGCCACCGGAGCGGGGGCCAACAGCCGTCAGGAGATCGGTACCGTGGTAGTGGGCGGCATGATCATGGCCAGTTCGCTGGCGCTGATCTTCGTGCCGTTGGCCTACAAGGTGATGGAAGATCTGGCTACCTGGCGGCGTGAGCGCAGCCAGCGCAACGCAGAGGGCAAGGCAAGCCGGGCATGATGCCCGGCCAGGCCGCCGGGGTCAGGGCGACTCCGGCGCCTGTGCCAGCAGCATGAGCTGCGTATCGACCAGCTGCGTGCCGCGTTCGATGAGCGAGAAGTGCTCGTGGTTGCGCAGCCAGTCGTGAAACAGCCCACCGAGGGTCGCCTGCAGTAGCCGGGCGGCGACTTCCGGCGAGAGATCGTGTCGCAAATGGCCCATGCCGGCAGCGGCGGTGAAGTACTCGATGAGAGCGCCGCACGCCTCCTGGGCAATCTCGTTCTGCATGGCCAGCGGATCGATCTCACCGAAGGTTTCGCAGTGGTGAATCAGAATGGCGTGCACGCGCCGATAGCGTGGCTGTTCGAGGCGGGCGAAACCGCGGTGGCAGGCCTGACGAATGGCTTCCAGCGGGCGCTCGGCCAGTCCCGGATCGCCGATCTCCTCGACCAACTCCTCGAACGGCATACGCACCCGCAGCAGCATGGCCCGGAACAGGTCGGCCTTGTTCTTGAAGTGCCAATAGACGGCGCCGCGGGTCACGCCGGCCTCGCGGGCGATCTGCTCCAGCGAGGTACGTGCCACTCCGCGCTCGAGAAACACCTCTTCCGCAGCATCGAGCAGAGCTTCGCGGGTGGCGGCGGCTTCCGCCTTGGTACGTCGCGCCATGGTGTGTGGTGTCTCCTCAGGCCTCGCTTTTGCGCCATTCTATCGTAGCGGCGCACGTCTTACCTTCACCTGTGTATGGTCTTGCCCCGCTATGCTCGTATTCCACGGTGGGGCAGGGTATAACAGAGCGAACACTGTTCGTATTGGAATCAAGGCCATGCCCCGCGCACCCTTCGTGCTTGCCGGTGTCACCATCAAGCCCGGCAGTCGCCTTCAAGTCGACGTTCCGGTGGCGCGGCTCTATACCCACGCTCCGCTGCACATCCCTGTGGAAGTGGTGCATGGCCGACGCCAGGGGCCGGTCATGCTGGTGTGCGGCGGCATTCATGGCGACGAGATCAACAGCGTCGAGATCGTGCGCCGGCTGATGCGCTCCAAGCAGATCCAGGGCCTGCACGGCACCTTGATCGCCGTGCCCATCGTCAACGTGTTCGGCTTCATGCAGCACAGCCGCTACCTGCCCGACCGGCGCGACCTCAACCGCTGCTTTCCCGGCAGCGAGACGGGCTCGCTGGGGGCGCGGGTGGCCGCTCTCTTTCGCGAGCAGATCGTCGATCACGCCACCCACATCATCGACCTTCACACCGGGGCCATTCACCGCACCAACCTGCCGCAGATCCGCGCCCAGTTGAGCCCGGGCAGTGAGACCGAGCGCATGGCCAACGCCTTCGGCGCGCCGGTGATCCTCAATGCGGAACTGCGCGAAGGCAGCTTGCGCCATTACGCCCAGAATCGAGGCATCCCGGTGCTCACCTACGAGGCCGGCGAAGCGCTGCGTTTCGACGAGTGGGCGATTACCCCTGGGGTGCGGGGTGTACTGAGGGTCATGCGGCGGCTGGGCATGCTGGCGGGCGAACATCGGCGTCGGCCACCCCCTGCTGCCGAACTGGCCAATGGCTCGAGCTGGGCCCGGGCGCCCATCGACGGCATCCTGCGGCCCAAGGTGCGTCTCGGCGCGCGGGTGAGCAAGGGCGACGTGCTGGGCAAGGTGGCGGACCCCTTCGGCAACGCCGAAGCCTGCGTGAAGGCCATGGCCGACGGCATCGTGATCGGCGTGAGCCGCCTACCGCTGGCCAACGAAGGCGAGGCGCTGTTCCACATTGCCCGCTTCGACGCCATCGAAGAGGCCGAAAGCGCCATCGAGACCTTCCACTCCAGCCTCGAGCCGCCCCCCGACCCGCTCTATTGAGGCCGCTCAGGCCGTTTCGGCAGTCTCCCGCTCCGGTACCAGGCTCAGCGCATCGTCGAACACCCGCAGGCAGGCGCCGTCCAGGTGGCCGTTTTCGGAGAGATGACGACGGAAACGACGCCCGCCCGGCTGGCCCTGGAACAGGCCCAGCAGGTGGCGGGTCACGTGATTGAGCTTGGCACCTTCCTCGAGCCGGCGGGCGATGTAGGGGCGGAACGCCCTGGCTGCGGCGTGGCGGCTCTCGGCCGGCCCCTCGACGCCGTAGATGGCCCGATCCACCCCGGCCAGCAGCCAGGGGTTCTGATAGGCCTCGCGGCCCACCATCACGCTGTCGACGCTATCGAGCTGCTCACGGCACTCGTCCAGCGTCTTGATGCCGCCGTTGATGCCGATGTGCAGCTCCGGCCGGCTGGCCTTCAGGCGGTGTACGCGGGAGTAGTTGAGCGGCGGGATGTCGCGGTTCTCCTTGGGCGAGAGACCCTGCAGCCACGCCTTGCGCGCATGCACGATGAACACTTCGCAGCCGGCGTCCGCCACCTGAGCGATGAAGCGCTCCAGATCGGCATCCTCGTCCTGGTCGTCGATACCGATACGGCACTTCACCGTGACCGGGATCTTCACCGCCTCGCGCATGGCGCGCACCGCTGCCGCCACCTTATCCGGGTGACCCATCAGGCAGGCGCCGATCATGTTGTTCTGCACCCGGTCGCTGGGGCAGCCGACGTTGAGGTTCACCTCGTCGTAGCCCCATTCCTCGGCAATCGCCGCGCACTCCGCCAGCTCGCCCGGGTCGCTGCCGCCCAGCTGCAGCGCAATGGGGTGCTCCACCTCGTCGTAGCCGAGAAAACGTTCCCGCGGGCTGCCGTGCAGAATGGCACCGGTGGTCACCATCTCGGTATACAGCAGCGCCTGGCGAGTCAGGGTGCGAGCGAAAGCCCGGTAATCACGGGTCGTCCAGTCCATCATCGGCGCGACGGAGAACGTCCTATCCAGCGCAGGGCGCGTCGTGCCAGTATTCATGCGGGTTGTGGCAGTTGCCTTCTCAGTCATAACTGTTCATATTTACAGTGATTGTGCTGCGTTTTTCACGACGCGTTGGTACTTTTTTGGCACACGGGGCACTGGCGATTTGGCACATCGGTGGATGCGCGTGGCGACGATCAGGAAGCGTCGGAAACAGGGCAGTAGTTTCTCATACCTCGTGTGCGTACGCATCGCGCGTAAGCAGACCACAATCTAGGCAGTGTTCATGGGAGGCTAGGGATTGGGCAAGCTTACTCTCACGTCTACCTGCGTAGAGCTGGACACGATAATGCGTACCGGTCACACGGGAAACCCGTGATGGGTACCATCCGGCAACTCGATATCCAGGCGAACCTTCCCACCAATAGCTTCAACATAGCGCTTGAGAGAACTCAAGCGAAGATCCTGGCCGCTTTTCTCCATGCCGGCGATGGTCGGCTGCTTGACTCCGAGAGCCTCAGCCATTTCGGCCTGAGTCATTTCAACCAAGTGGCGAATTTCCGCAAGGCGTAGCTCCAGCAGCATCGCATCGGCCTTTTCCTTGGCGCGGTTGACGACCTCGGGGCTTTCGTTGGCAATGAGTTGGTCTAGTGTGCGGGCCATGGTTTACACCTCACTTCAGTGATTCCAGGTGAGCCGCGTATTCCCGGTCTGCCACTGGGATCATGTCATCATAGAAACGTTTGTTGCCGGTCTTGTCACCAGCGCACAGCACGATACCTGCTCGCCGAGGGTCGAAGGCGAAGAAGGCCCTTAGCGGTCGCCCCTGGCTCTGGATCCTCAGCTCTTTCATGTTGCGATACTGTGAGCCGTTCACGGTGTCCGCGTGGGGCCGTGGCAACATCGGTCCCCTTTCCTTCAGCATCAAGAGCGCTGCCAGCACGTTCTCTCGGTCGGTCTCGTCCAACGAAAAGTACCACTCCTCAAACGTCCTGGTCTGCTCTATTTGCCACATGGGAATCATCCTTCGCCTATAGGGAGAAGGCTATATAGGTTTTTTCCTATAATCAAGTCGGATTCCACATGTCGTCGAGATCGGGCAGGGGGCGTACGCCACGGGCTACTTCTTCTTCCTCATGAACGGGAGCACCTTGGCCATGGCATCCGCGAGCACCTGGTCGAGCGGTTTGTGCTCCAGGCTCACCGCAGCGCGTGCGGCGGTATAGGTCCCCTTGTACTCCCGGGCGATTTCGCTGTCGCTCATGCTGTCGGGCAGTTGCTCCTTCTCGCGGATCACGTCGATGACGGCCTTGTCCATGTCGTCCTCCATGTCGCGCCGTTCACTGTGAAGGGTAGTGCAGAGACGGGATGAGGGCCCAGCGGGCCGCCATTTCGAAGTGTTTGTAAGATATTTCCTACAAAGCGAAGCGGCAATGTCTTACGTCGCTTCATATCGTGCGTTAAACCACGTTCCGCTTGGAGCGGCTACCTTATGGATAACGGGGCAACGGAGAGCCCCTCAGGGAAGACAGAGCAAAGGATTGTTCGGTACCAAGGATGCTCGAGCAGGATGCTTGAGAAGGTGGAAAGGAAGCGAAGATTCAGCCCGGCCTCACGGCCGGGTTTCGCGTTATAGCGCCCTGGCCTTGGGCAGCTCATCCCAGCGTGTCGTGCTCCTATCCGAGCGATGGGCGCAGCGCAAATGCCACGCCGCCCCGGGGGTGGGCATGCCTAGCTTCACCGTATCGCGCCCCATCCTGCGGTTCAGGGTATCCAGCACGTCCATCAGCTTCTGGCTGCGCTGCCGCTCGGCATCGCTCTGGGGCGTATCCAGTAAAGAGAGCTGCTGGCGGTCGGCGTCGATCAGGTCGAGCAGCATCACGCCGCCTTTCTGGTACAGGTGGCCCTTGCGGTAGATCCGCTCCAGGGCGTGGCCGGCGGCATGCAGGATCTCGCGGCTGTCGGCGGTGGGGCGGGGCAGTTCGAGTACCAGGCTCGGTGAGTGTGGCAGCAGGTCCTGCCGGTGCGGGTTGGTCTTGAGGAACACCAGCACCGCCTTGGCGAGACCGTTCTGGCGGCGCAGTCTCTCGGCGCTACGTTGGCCGTACTGTCGAATCGCCTCGCGAATCTCGTCCAGGCTGTCGGTGAGCCTGCCGAACGAGCGGCTGGTCATGATGTGCTGGCGGGCTTCATCGAGGTCGCTCATTTCGATACAGGACACACCGCGCAGCTCCTGGGCGGTGCGTTCGAGGGTGACCGAGAAGTGGCGCCGGATCTCCTTCGGGTTGGCTTGGGCGAGGTCCCAGGCGCTCTTGATGCCCATCAGGGCCAGACGCTCGACGAGCCGCCGGCCCACGCCCCATACATCGCCCAGGGGGGTGTTCTGCAGCAGGTCGCGGGTTTCCGCGCTGCCGGCGTGAAGTATGCAGACGCCCTGGCAGGCCGGAATCTTCTTGGCGGCACGGTTCGCCAGCTTGGCCAGGGTGCGCGTGGGGGCCACGCCTACGCATACCGGAATGCCGGTGAACTGGCGCACCTTCCGGCGCAGCTGCCGGGCGTGTTCGAGCAGTGGCTCGTGGGCGAAGCCGTCGAAGCGAACGAACATCTCATCGATGGAGTAGGGCTCTACGGCTGGACTGAACTCCTCAAGCACTGCCTGCACCCGCTGGCTCATGTCGCCATAGAGCTCGTAGTTGGAGGAGAGCAGGTGGATCTGCCCGCTGCGTACCAGAGGCTGAAGCTTGAAGGATGGCATTCCCAACTTGATGCCGAGGGCCTTCAGCTCGTCGGAGAGCGAGATGACGCAGCCGTCGTTATTCGACATTACCCCAACAGGTAAACCGCACAGCCGGGGCTGGAAGACGCGCTCGCAGCTGACATAGAAGCTGTTGCAATCGACCAGACCGATCATGCTCATACCGGGTACTCGTGGATGACCGCACGCACCACGCCCCACACCTGACACTCGATGTCGACGAGCGGGATCGGCGCATAGCGTGGATTGCCCGAGCAGAGGCACGGCACCTTGCCGCGCAGCTCGTATCGCTTGACGGTGATCTCACCCTCGACCAAAGCTACCAGGATATGGCCGGGGCGGGGCTCGAGTGAGCGATCGACCAGCAGCAGATCGCCTTCGTGGATCCCCAGGCGCTCCATGCTGTCGCCGGTCACGCTCATGAAGAACGTCGACGAGGGGCGTTTGACCAGGCGCTCGTTGAGGTCGAGCGTACGGCCTTCGTAGTCCTGCGCCGGGCTGGGAAAGCCGCTGAGGCCGGCGCGGCCCAGGGCCAGCGGGTGAGGCAGCGCAAGCGGTGGTGGCTCGGGGTGAGCTGGGATGAGGTTTGCCAGTGTCATGTGAGTCCCTTGGTGTTTTCTGTGTTTTTGTACAGTATTTGCGACACTGGCACTGTCAGGCAACAGGTAAGTGCTAATGGAAGTTAGCTTGGGGAGCGTGTCGGCCTGGCGAAGGTGAGCGAAGGGCGGCGTAATCAGACTCCTTTGTAGGAGATAGCCTACAAACACGAAGCAAATTTCTTACGCCTTTCGATATCCTGAGTTAAACCACTGCTGGCGCGAAGCTACTACCCTGTGGGTAACGGGCTAGGGAAAGCCCTACAGGGAAGGCCGAGCGACGGAATGCTCTTACCCCAAGGAGGCTTGGGCAGGATGCCCAAGGTTTGGTTGGATAGGGACGCATCGATAGAAGCCCGGCCCGTGCGGTCGGGCTTTTTTTTGTTGGCACACCAGCCAGGCGACACGGCTTCCTTCGTCAGCTGTTCCCGGTATCCGTCTCCCATGCGAGAGACGCTATGGTTTCGCGTTCTTACGGGTTCGCCAAAATATCGCGTCTCATCGAGCCTGCCCTGGCCACCGCCGGGGCTCTTTTATTGGCGTTTTTTCACCTAGCTACAGCGGGTTCACGACTCAGTACCTGATCGTGAGGGGCCAAAGCTGACAGCTCGAGTCGGCAATCTCTTACAACAATTGAAGTCAAAGCTAATACATGGCGCACGTCTTGGCTGGCATAGTAGGCGCATCGGGCACGGAGGCCCTGCAGGGAAGGACACGTCAAGGGAGACTCAGGAACCAAGGAGGCTCAAGCAGGAGGCTTGAGGAAGTGGAAAGGAAGCGAAGACCCAGCCCGGCCTCATGGCCGGGCTTTCGCGTTCTGGGCTTTCGCATTCACGGTCCAGGGTTCCGCGCCGCCAGCTTGCCGTTACCGTAGCCATTGGTATAGCCACACATGTAGCCATCAACCCTTGCTGAGGAAGGGAGGCTGGAGAAATCAATGGATTGGGGAGACGCTGGAGCGGGTGAAGGGAATCGAACCCTCGTCTTAAGCTTGGGAAGCTTCTGCTCTACCATTGAGCTACACCCGCAGAGGGGTTTCGATAGTAAAACCAAGGGCTTGAGCATTGCAAGCCATCCTGTCGACTAGTTGCTGCTTTTTTTCATGCCACTGTTTTTACTGAGCTTTTTCGTGTCGTGATAGGCGGCACGGTGCGGTTGTGCGCGTCTTGGGCGGCGCGCGCCAGAGATCGTGGTGACAAACGGACAAAAAAATTATCGAACAGTGGCGAACTTTTTTGCTTGCTGCTGTCATATCTGATACAGGCAACAGCGCGATGGCAGTCGCTAACACTGTTGCTCTGGCTCGCAGTTTCGATCTTGCCGCCCATGACCCCATGGGCGGTTTTTTTTGTACTGCCGATAGGCTGGCAGGTGGGCACACGGCAAAGCAGGCCCGGTTCGTGGGGCCTGCTGCTTTCGCTCAGGAAGCGTGTCAGGCCCGGCTGCCGTTGGCTCGGCAAGGGCCCGGCGGGTTCAATTATGGCGCATGCGCAGGATGGCGGTCAGCACGTCGCGGCGAGTCACGATGCCGCACAGGCGACCCTGCTCGGTTACCGGGTAGACCTTGGGCTTCTGGCCCAGCATCTCCTGCGCCAGGTCGGTGATGCTCTTGGTGGGCGAGACCGACAGTACTTCGTTGCGCATCAGCTCCTTGACCAGTGGCGCTTCATCGTTGAGATAGGCGCTCTGCAGCAGCTTGCCCAGCACGTCCTGCTCGGAAATGAAGCCGATCAGGTTGTCATTGTCATCGACGACCGGCACGCCTGGCAGGCGGTGCAGGGCCAGGCCTTTGGCCAGCGTCGTGATCGAGGTGTTGGCCGTGACCCGGTAGCAATCCCGGGACATGATCTCGCGAACGATGGTAGGGGCCCTGGTTTGCATGGCGCATCTCCTTGTTCGAGCGCTTTGGAAACACTGCACAAACGCCTGCGCGAGCGCATCGCTGGTCGGGAACGAACCTGGCCGCTTCAACTCGCTCGACGATTTTGTTCAGCGCTTCCTTTTACGGACACTTTCAGCATAGCTGAATCGCTTCGGGCTTAAACAGCGTCTTCAACACCTTGCCAACGCTGTGGCTGGCCTGCTGGGGCGGTGATCCCAGGCACCGGAACATGGGTGGGTAGAGGCGAATCCAATGTTTTAGAAGGGGAGTGCAGGCTAGGCACTTTTTCAAGCACAGCCTAATTTGAGAGGTGGGCTGGCGCACCACACCCTGGCGCACCCCACCATAGTGGGCGATGGAGGAGCAGATGGACGCGCGTGAGTACATGGCACGAAAGGGCCTCGATGGCAGTCGCGACGAGGAGCGTCCCAATACGCTGGAAGAGAAGGCATGGGAGCGTGCCCGCCAGGCCGGTGGGCACCAGCCTCGAGCGGGCACTCCTCACGATTGGGAAGATTGGGAGCGCTACCACGACGAGCTGGCAGAGGGGGCGGAAGGCATCGATCAGAAGATCGATCACGAGGCGCATCGTCGGGCTCTGGAGATCGAACGGAGGGCGCGGGAGGCGGATGAGGCGGTGCAGCACTATACCCCCGCCAACGACACCGTTCCGGCAAGCGCTACCAGGCCGGGCCCGGAGGCTGAACGAGGCGCATCGTCATTGTCGCTTCCGCCCTCGCCGGTAGCGTCATCATCGCCGGCCGAGCCGATGCCTTCAGCGCTGCGCTTCGCCTTCAAGGTGCTTGCCATCCTGTTGCCACCCTTGGCGGTGGGCCTCTCCCAGGGGGGCGCCAAGCGAGTCGTCTACAGCCTGGCATTGACCCTGCTGGGATGGGTGCCGGGCTGCATCTACGCCTGGGTGTGGCTGAAGCGCCGGCTTGGGTGATGTCCTTCCGGGCTCCTGGTAGGCCACCTGTGCACCAGACATTCATTTTCGTTTGTGAATAGTGAGATTGAAAACGAAAGCAATATGCTCGGGCTCGCACGCCATGAGCCGCTATTCGCAGCGCTTTCGCAAAGGGAATCGCAAGAGCAATTCCATAGACTAAGGTCTAGGTGTCTTGGCGAACATGTCTGTTGCCCTCTAATGATCGTTAAGCTAGTCTCGCTATCGTAAACGAACATTTGGGGCTATTTTTGATTGAAATCGAACATTTGACCGAGTGGTTAGTTTTCGTTTCGATCAGCCAGGGCCTCAACTTCGACCCACAAGAATAATCGGGCGAGGCTAATGTCCTACCTACTCTCCATCGATCAAGGCACGACCAGCTCGCGCGCCGTTCTCTTCGACCGCTCCCTGAGCCCGCTGGCCATCGCTCAGCAGGAGCTCGTTCAATCTTTTCCCGACGATGGCTGGGTGGAGCACGACGCCGAAACGATCTGGCAGACGGTGATCGGGGTCTGCCGAGAGGTTCTGCAGCGTACCGGTGTTGCGCCTCGAGACATCGCAGCAATCGGTATTACTAACCAGCGTGAGTCCACCGTGGTCTGGGATCGCGCCACGGGCGCGCCGATTCATCCCGTGATCGTGTGGCAGGATCGGCGTACGGTGGCGCACTGCGATGCGCTCAATGCCGCCGGCCATGCCGAACGGGTACGCGAGCGCACCGGGCTGCTGATCGACCCCTATTTTTCCGCTACCAAGCTGGCCTGGATTCTCGACAACGTACCGGGGGCGCGCCAGCGCGCCGAGCGCGGCGAGCTGGCCTTCGGCACCGTCGACAGCTATCTCGTGTGGCGCTTGACCGGCGGTCGACACCACGCGACCGATGCCACCAACGCCTCACGCACGCTGCTGTTCGACATTCACACCCAGCAGTGGGATGCGGAGCTGCTGACGCTGTTCGACATTCCTGCTGCAGTGCTGCCCGAGGTGCGCGATTCCAGCAGCGATTACGGCAGCACCGAGCCCGGCCTGTTCGGTCACCCCATTCCCATCACCGGCGTGGCCGGCGACCAGCACGCCGCGCTGGTCGGCCAGGCGTGCTTCGAACCCGGCATGGTCAAGAGCACCTACGGTACCGGCTGCTTCATCATGCTCAACGCCGGCGAGCAGGCGGTGGTCTCGAACAACCGCCTGCTGACCACTCTGGCGTATCGGATCGACGGCGTTCCCACCTACGCCCTGGAGGGCAGCATCTTCGTGGCCGGGGCCACGGTGCAGTGGCTGCGCGACGGGCTCAAGCTGTTCGATGACGCCGCCGAGACCGAGCGCTTGGCCGAGCAGACCCGTGCGGGCAGCGGCGTCTATCTGGTACCGGCCTTCACCGGGTTGGGGGCGCCGCACTGGGACCCGCGTGCCCGCGGGGCGATCTTCGGTCTCACCCGCGATACCGGTATTGCCGAGCTGGTGGCCGCCGGGCTGCGCTCGGTGTGCTTCCAGACACGCGATCTTCACCGCTGCATGGAGCAGGACGTCGGCCTCGGCCAGGGCAGGCTGAGGGTCGACGGTGGCATGGTCGCCAATGGCTGGCTGATGCAGTGCCTGGCCGACGTGCTGGGGCAGGAGGTCGACCGCCCGGCGGTGCGCGAAACCACGGCCCTGGGAGCGGCCTATCTGGCGGCGCTGGGTGTCGGCTGGTTCCGCTCGCTGGACGAGCTGGCGGCCAACTGGCAGTGCGAGCGCACCTTCTTCCCACGCATGCCGGCGGATATCCGCGAGTCGCTCTATGCCGGCTGGCAGGTTGCCGTGGAGCGGGTGAAGAGCGAGCGCGAACTTTCTGCCGGATGTGCGACGGAGCACGCATTGTCGCTCGCCGGCTAGAGCCCGCCTGGGGCTCACCCATGACTCAATAACGACGACAAAGAGTTCAGCATGTCCTTGATACTTGAAAACATCGATCACGTGGTCAATGGAGCCGTGCATATCGAGGGCGTCAACCTCGAGTTGGCGCCCGGCTCCTTCAACGTGCTGCTGGGGCGAACCCTGGCCGGTAAGACGACGCTGATGCGCATCATGGCAGGCCTCGAGCCGCCCACCCGCGGCAGGGTGCTGATGCACGGCGAGGACGTCACGCGTACCTCGGTGCGCAAGCGCAACGTCTCGATGGTCTATCAGCAGTTCATCAACTACCCGGCCATGACCGTTTACGACAACATCGCCTCGCCGCTCAAGCTGGCGCGGGTGCCGCGGGAGGAGATACGCCGCCGGGTTCACGAGACGGCCAGCATGCTGCACATCGAGCATCTGCTGGAGCGCTATCCGGCGGAGCTCTCCGGCGGCCAGCAACAGCGCACCGCCATGGGCCGGGCGCTGGTCAAGGATGCCGATCTGATCCTGTTCGACGAGCCTCTGGTCAACCTCGATTACAAGCTGCGCGAGGAGTTTCGCGAGGAGCTGCGCGAGCTGTTCAAGGCGCGCAACTGCATTGCCGTCTATGCCACCACCGAGCCCAACGAGGCGCTGGCCCTGGGCGGGCACACGGCGGTACTGCACGAGGGGCGCCTGCTGCAGTACGGCCCCACCGAAGACGTCTACCACCGCCCGCGCGACGTGCTCACCGCCGAGATGTTCTCCGAGCCGCCGATCAACGTGGTGCCGGCCATCGTCTCGGGCACGGAGGTGACCTTCGACCGCAACGTGCACTTCCCTCTCAATCGCGATCTGGCGGGCCTTTCGCCGGGGCAGTACCAGTTCGGCGTGCGGGCCTCCCACATCGGGCTCGAGCGCCGGACCAAGGACGATCTCGAACTCGAGGTGAAGGTCGACATCGCCGAGATCAGCGGCTCGGAAACCTTCCTGCACGTGCGCAACGAGCTGTTCCATCTGGTGCTGCATCTGGCAGGGGTGCACGAGTTCGCCGTGGACCAGCCGCTCAAGGTCTACTTCCCGACCCACAAGATCTATGCCTTCGACCGGAATGGCGACGTCGTGCACATTCCGTCTCGGCCAGGAGCGCACTGATGGCCCAGATAACTCTCAAGTCGCTGGCGCACAGCTATTCGCCCAACCCCTCGGGTCCCGAGGATTACGCCATTCGCGAAATGGAGCATGTGTGGCACCAGGGTGGCGCCTATGCACTGCTGGGGCCCTCCGGCTGCGGCAAGTCGACCCTGCTCAACATCATCTCGGGCCTGCTGACGCCTTCGGATGGGCAGGTGCTGTTCGACGACCGGGTCATGAACGAGCTGCCGCCCGAAGAGCGCAACATCGCCCAGGTGTTTCAGTTCCCGGTGGTCTACGACACCATGACCGTGTACGAAAATCTGGCCTTCCCGCTGCGCAACGTGGGCACGCCGGCGGCCAAGATTCGCGAGCGCGTGGCGGAAGTGGCCGACGTGCTCGATCTCACCTCGCTGCTCAAGCGCAAGGCGCGCAACCTCACCGCCGACGAGAAGCAGAAGGTCTCCATGGGGCGCGGCCTGGTACGCGACGACGTCTCGGCGATCCTCTTCGACGAGCCGCTCACGGTGATCGACCCCCAGCTCAAGTGGAAGCTCCGGCGCAAGCTCAAGGAGATCCACGAGCGCTTCAACATCACCATGATCTACGTGACCCACGACCAGCTCGAGGCCTCGACCTTCGCCGACAAGATCGCGGTGATGTACGAGGGCCAGGTGGTGCAGTTCGGCACCCCGCGTGAGCTGTTCGAGACCCCGGCACACACCTTCGTCGGCTACTTCATCGGCAGCCCCGGCATGAACCTGATGGAGGTGGCGCGCACCGAAACGGGCGTACGCACCGGCGCCGTCGATCTGACGCTGCCGCCCGCCCTGCGCGATGCCATTCATCGCTCCCGCTCGCGCAACGTCAAGCTCGGCATTCGCCCGGAGTTCGTGGAGGTGCTGACGGAGCCGGGCGAGGCCAGCTATCCCGTCGAGATCGACAACGTGCAGGACCTCGGCACCTACCGCATCGTGTCGTTCACCTTCGCCGGCATACCGTTCCGGGCGCGCCTGGGGGAGGACCGGCCGCTGCCTGCGCGGTATGCCTACGTTCGCTTCCCCGAAGCGTGGCTGAACCTGTACATCGACGAGTTCCGCGTGGAGGTGGGGCAATGAACAAGGTCTACAACAACCGGGCGTGGTTCCTGATCCTGCCCATGCTACTGCTGGTGGCGTTCTCCGCCATCATCCCGTTGATGACGGTGGTCAACTACTCGGTGCAGGACGTGTTCGACGCCAACACGCGCTTCTTCACCGGCACCGAGTGGTTCGAGGTGATGCTCAACGACCCTGCCTTGCAGGCGGCGCTGCTGCGTCAGTTCGCTTTCTCCTTCACCATCCTGGCCATCGAGGTGCCGCTGGGCATCGGCATCGCCCTGCTGATGCCAAAGCGCGGCTGGCAGGCCTCGGCGGTGCTGATCCTGATCACGCTGCCGCTGCTGATTCCGTGGAACGTGGTGGGCAGCATCTGGCAGCTCTTCACCCGCGGCGACATCGGCCTGATGGGGGTGGGCATTCGCGAGCTGGGCTACGCCTACAACATCACCCGCAATCCCGCCGATGCCTGGGCCACCATCATCCTGATGGACGTGTGGCACTGGACCCCGCTGATCGCTCTGCTGTGCTACAGCGGCCTGCGCTCGATTCCCGATGCCTACTATCAGGCGGCGCGCATCGACCGGGCTTCCAAGTGGGCGGTGTTCCGCTATATCCAACTGCCCAAGCTCACCAACGTGCTGGTAATCGGCGTGCTGCTGCGCTTCATGCACTCCTTCATGATCTACGCCGAGCCGTTCGTGCTCACCGGCGGCGGGCCGGGCAGTTCGACCACCTTCCTCAGCCAGTCGTTGACCACCATGGCCATCGGCCAGCAGGACCTGGGCCCCTCGGCGGCGTTCTCGCTGATCTACTTCCTCATCATTCTGCTGGTCTGCTGGGTCTTCTACACCGCGATCATGAACAGCCAGAAAGACAACACCACTCAGGGAGGAGCCTGATATGACCAGCTCCGTACCGACCACCCCCGAAAGCGTGCGCCAGCAGGCCGCCGAAGCCGCTGCACTACGCCGCAAGCGGGCACGTAACGTCACCACCCGCTGGCGCCGCCGCACACTGCTCGGCCTCTATCTCGTGTTCGTGATACTGCCGATCTACTGGCTGCTCAACCTGTCGTTCCAGACCAACAGCGAAATTCTCGGCAGCTTCTCGTTCTGGCCCCAGAACTTCACCGTAGCCAACTATGCACGCATCTTCACCGATGCCAACTGGTACATGGGCTACGTGAACTCGCTGGCCTACGTGCTGATGAACATGCTGATCAGCATCTCGGTGGCGCTGCCGGCGGCCTATGCCTTCAGCCGCTTCCGCTTCATCGGCGACAAGCACCTGTTCTTCTGGCTGCTGACCAACCTGATGGCGCCGCCGGCGGTGTTCCTGCTGCCGTACTTCCAGCTCTACTATTCGGTCGGCCTGTTCGATACCCATATCGCCGTGGCGCTGGCGCACTGCCTGTTCAACATCCCGCTGGCGATCTGGATCCTCGAAGGTTTCATGAGCAGCGTGCCCAAGGAGGTCGATGAAACCGCCTATATCGACGGTTACAGCTTCCCGCGCTTCTTCGTGACCATCTTCCTGCCCATGATCCGTTCGGGAATCGGCGTGACGCTGTTCTTCCTGTTCATGTTCTCGTGGGTCGAGCTGCTGCTCTCCCGCACCCTGACCGCCACCAACGCCCAGCCCATTGCCTCGATCATGACGCGTACCTCGACGGCCTCGGGCATCGACTGGGGCACCCTGGCCGCGGCCGGTGTGCTGACCATCATCCCGGGCATCGTGGTGGTCTACTTCGTGCGCAATCACATCGCCAAGGGCTTTGCCCTGGGCCGGACCTGAAGGGGAGGGAACGACGATGGAATGGATGGTCTGGACATTGCCCACGGCAGTCTTCTTCTCCGTCATCGCCGCGATCCTGCTCGGCATGACGACCTGGGAACTGGTATCGCCCAGCGTGGAACGGCGTGGCTTTCTGCCGATCGCCACCACCCGCGGCGACCGGCTCTTCATCGGGCTGCTCTCCGCTGCCTATATCCACCTGGCAGTGGTCGGCTTCACCGATATCTCGATTTGGTTTGCCCTGGGGGCTTCCGTCCTCTGGTTGCTGGTGCTGATGCGCTGGGGCTGAACCAAGGCCGTACGGACGATAAAGGTGTCACGGATGACTCACAACACGCAGAACGAGGTCAACATGAAGAATAAAAGGATCCAACTGACGGCCATCGCGGGCAGCCTGCTGCTTGCTTCGGCCGCCCTGCACGCCCAGTCAGACGATGCTCGTGCTATCGCCGAGCGATTGGTCGATACGCACTTCCAGAACTCCACGCTCTCGAGGGAGGAGCAGATCGAGGAGCTGCTGTGGTTTGCCCAGGCCGCCGAGCCGTTTCGCGGCATGCAGATCAACACCGTGGCCGAGGGTTTGACCACCCACGTGTGGGAGCGCGACGTGTTGGCACCGGCTTTCGAGGAGCTCACCGGCATTCGCGTCACGCACAACATCATCGGCGAGGGCGATCTGGTCGACAACATGCAGACCCAGATGCAGACCGGACGCAACATCTACGACGGTTTCATCAACGACTCGGATGCCATCGGTACCCACATCCGCTACGGCACCACCATCAACCTCTCCGAGGCGATGGAGAACGAGTGGGCCGACTTCACCTTGCCGACGCTGGATCTGGATGACTTCATCGGCATCCAGTACACCACCGGCCCCGACGGCAGCATCTATCAGCTGCCGGCGCAGCAGTTCGCCAACCTCTACTGGTTCCGCTACGACTGGTTCCAGCGCGAGGACCTGCAGGAGCAATTCCGCGAGATTTACGGCTATGACCTGGGCGTGCCGACCAACTGGACCGCCTATGAGAACATCGCCGAGTTCTTCACCGATCACGTGGGCGAGATCGACGGCGTGCGGGTCTATGGTCACATGGACTACGGCCGTCGCGATCCGTCGCTGGGCTGGCGTTTCCACGACTCCTGGCTCTCCATGGCCGGCATGGGCAGCCCCGGCATTCCGTTCGGCAACCCGGTGGACGACTGGGGCATTCGGGTCGACGAGGAGAGCCGTCCGGTGGGTGCCAGCGTAACCCGCGGCGGCGGCACCAACGCGCCGGCCTCGGTGTTCGCCATGCAGAAGGCGGTGGACTGGCTGCGCGACTACGCACCGCCCGAGGCTCAAGGCATGACCTTCGGCGAGGCCGGTCCGGTTCCCGCCCAGGGCAACATCGCCCAGCAGATCTTCTGGTACACCGCCTTCACTGCCGACATGATCGACCCCAGCGTGGCGGTCACCGACGACGAGGGCAATCCGCTGTGGCGCATGGCACCGTCGCCCACCGGGCCGTATTGGGAAGAGGGCATGAAGGTGGGCTATCAGGACGTGGGTTCCTGGACCTTCTTCGACTCCACCCCCGAGGATCGTCGTACCGCGGCCTGGCTGTTCGGCCAGTTCACCGTGGCCAAGACGGTTTCGCTGGAGAAGCTGATGGCGGGCCTTACGCCGATTCGCGAATCTGACATCTTCTCCGATCAGATGACCGAAATGGCGCCGCGCCTGGGTGGCCTCGTCGAGTTCTATCGCAGCCCCAACGAGTCCATGTGGACGCCGACCGGTACCAACGTGCCCGACTATCCGCGCATGGCACCGCTGTGGTGGCAGAACCTGGCACCGGTCATCAGCGGCGAGATCACGCCTCAGGAAGGTCTCGACAACCTGGCCAGCGCCATGGACAACATCATGGCGCGCCTGGCCCGGGCCAACGTGTTCGAGGCCTATCCGCCGGTGCTCAACGAGGAGCGCGATCCGGAATACTGGCTGTCGCAGCCGGGTGCACCCAAGGCCAAGCTCGACGACGAGATGCCGCAGGGAACCACCATTCCTTACGACCAGATGATGGAAGAGTGGATGGCCGCCGGTACACGTTGATGCCGACTGAAGCCCGGCGCAACGGCTAGGCGCGCCGGGTTTCGCAACCATTCGTGTTTCCGGTAGCCCGTCCGGGTCATTCCAGGCCCCGTTCGGCGCTCGCCGAGCGGGGCCTTTGTCTTTCGAAAGGTCCGCACATGGAACTGCGTAGCAGCAATATCGACAAGCTGAGCGGCGAGGTCTTCGACGTCCTGATCGTGGGCGGCGGTATCAACGGTGCGTCTGCGGCGGCGGCTCTGGCCGGCAAGGGCGTTCGTGTCGCCTTGATCGAGCGCGGCGACTTCGCCGGCAGCACCAGCATGCACTCCTCCAATCTGGTATGGGGCGGCATCAAGTACATGGAGAGCCGCGACTTCGCCCTGGTGCGCAAGCTGTGCCGGAGTCGCAACCACCTGATCAAGAGCTATCCCTCCACGGTTCAGGAGATCCGCTTTCTCACCACCATCACCCAGGGTTTTCGCTACCACCCGCGCTATCTCTGGGCCGGTGCCTGGCTCTACTGGCTGATCGGCAACGGCTTCACCCGCATACCGCGCTTTCTGTCGCCCCAGGCGATAGGCGACAGCGAGGCGATCATCGACACCAGTAGCGCCGTTGGCGGCTTCGAGTACTCCGATGCCTATCTGCACGACAATGATGCCCGTTTCGTCTTCAACTTCGTGCGCGGGGCGCTCAACTACGGCGCCGTGGCGGTCAACTACGTCGAATCGCTGGGTGCCCGGCGCGAATCGGACGGTTGGCTGACCCGCGTGCGCGACGTCATGACGGGCAGGGAGCTGGAGGTGCGCTCGCGGGTGTTGATCAATGCCGCCGGCCCCTGGGTCGACGAGCACAACACGCTCACCGGTCAGTCGACGAACCATCGTCACGTCTATTCGAAGGGCATTCACCTGATTGTGCCGCGGCTGACCGACAGCCAGCGGGTGCTGGCCTTCTTCGCCGACGATGGCCGGCTGTTCTTCGTCATCCCCATGGGGCCGCGAACCTGTATCGGCACCACCGATACCCGGGTCGAGCGTCCGGAAGTGGTAGCGACGGAGGAGGACATCCGCTTCGTGCTCGACAACATCAACAAGCGGCTGCGGCTCGAGCGTCCGCTGGACCAGCAGGACATCATCTCCATCCGCTGCGGCGTTCGCCCCCTGGCGGTCAAGGCTACGGGCGGCGGCGAGCGCGACTTCCTGCAGCTTTCGCGTAAGCATGCCATCGACATCAACCGGCAGGATGCCCATCTGAGCATCTTCGGCGGCAAGCTGACCGATTGCCTCAACGTCGGCGAGGAGGTGGTCGAGGCGGTGAACCGCATGGGGATCGAGGTGCCTTTCCCGAAGCACCGCTGGTACGGCGAGCCGCCCGATCAGGTACGTCGGGAGTTTCTGCACCAGGCCAGGCTGATGCGACTCGACGATCTCACCGCGCAAGCGTCATCCGAGCCGCTGTCGACCCGGCTGTGGCGGCGCTATGGCACCCACGCGCTGGAGATGCTGGAAGAGATCCGCGAGGACCCCCGCCAGGCCGAAGTGCTGATAGAGGGCACCGAGTACCTGCGCTGCGAACTACACTACGCCAAGCGGCGCGAGATGATCACGCGGCTGGAGGACTTCCTGCGCCGGCGCTCGAAGATCGCTCTGGTGGTGCATGAAGAGGCGATGCGTCGCTCGCCCGGTTTGCGTGAGGCCTGTGTGATTCTGTTCGGCGACGAGGCCGATGCGCGCCTGGAGGAGTACTTCGCCACGACCCGGCGCGAGCGCAGCGAGGCCGCCGCCGTCGAGCGGGCTGCCACGGTCACCGCGGCGAGTGCAGCGCTAGCGGAGCCGGGAGCCGAACCGGGACGTCAGGCGTCGCATTGATGCGCGGCGGGTTGGCAGTATAATCCGCGTCAACTCAAATCGAATGTGAGGTTGACCGTGGGCTACTTGATCGGCGTTACCGCGCTCTGGGCCTTCTCGTTCTCATTGATCGGCGTCTATCTGGCCGGTCAGGTGGACAGCTATTTCGCGGTGCTGGTGCGTGTGATGCTGGCGGCCCTGGTGTTTCTGCCGTTCCTGCGCCCCAGGCTGCTGGCCGGCCGCCAGCGGCTGGCCTTGATGGGCCTGGGCGCCGTGCAACTGGGCGTGATGTACATCTTCTTCTACCAGTCCTTCCTGCTGCTCACGGTGCCGGAGGTGCTGCTCTTCACCATCTTCACGCCGCTCTACGTGACGCTGCTCGACGATGCCCTGTTCGGCCGCTTCACGCCGTTCTACCTGCTCACCGCCGCCCTGGCGGTAGTGGGAGCGGCGGTGATCCGCTACGACGGTATCGACAGCGGCTTCCTGCTCGGTTTCCTGGTGGTCCAGGGGGCCAACCTCTGCTTTGCGCTGGGCCAGGTGGGCTATCGGCGCCTTTCCGCGGATCTGCCCGCCGAGCTACCCCGCCACAGCGTCTTTGCCTGGTTCTACCTCGGCGCTCTGGTCGTGGCGCTGCCGGCTTTCGCGCTGCTCGGCAATGCCTCGGCGCTGCCTACCACCAGCGTGCACTGGGGCGTACTGGCCTGGCTGGGGCTGGTGGCATCCGGGCTTGGCTACTTCTTCTGGAACCTGGGGGCCACCCGGGTGGATGCCGGGGCCCTGGCCATCATGAACAACGCGCTGATCCCGGCCGGGCTGCTGGTCAATCTGGTGATCTGGAACCGCGACGCCGATCTGCTGCGGCTGGGGCTGGGCGGGGCGATCATCGTCGGCTCGCTGGTCCTCAACGAGTGGTGGCTGCGCCGCCGCGCTGCCGTTCCCGCCTGAGACGCGTTTGCCCGTCCTGCCCACTGTCTCCATAATGAACGCCCACGACGCGAGAGGCGAGGGCATGCACAAGCAGCACGACGGGTTCAAGAACATCGGTCTGATCGGCCGCCTGGGCAGCACCAAGGTGGTCGAGACCCTCGAGCGACTGCTTCGTCTTCTCGATGAGCGTGGCCTGCATGTGATCGTCGAGGATCGCACCGCGACCGTGCTGCCCGATCATGGTCATCCCGAGGCCAGCCGCCGCACGCTGGGTGAGCTCTGCGACCTGGTCATCGTGGTGGGCGGCGACGGCAGCCTGCTGGGCGCCGCCCGTACGCTGTGCCACAGCGGCACCCTGATGCTTGGCGTCAACCGTGGCCGCCTGGGTTTTCTCACCGACATCTCGCCGGACGAACTCGAAGAGCGGGTAGGGCAGGTGCTGGACGGCCAGTACGAAGTGGAAGAGCGCTTCCTGCTCGACGCCGAGCTGTACCGGGACGGTACCCTGGTGGGCAGCGGCGATGCCCTCAACGAGGTCGTGCTGCACCCCGGCAAGGCGGTGCGCATGATCGAATTCGAGCTATTCATCGACAAGCAGTTCGTCTGCAGCCAGCGTAGCGACGGCCTGATCATGGCCACGCCCACTGGCTCGACCGCCTATGCGCTGTCGGGCGGCGGTTCGATCATGCACCCCAAGCTGGACGTGATCGAGCTGGTGCCGATGTTCCCCCACACGCTCTCCAGCCGGCCCATCGTCATCGATGCCGCCAGCGAAATCCACGTGCACATCGGTGAGACCAACCAGACCTACCCGCACATCAGCTGCGACGGCCAGACCCGTGCCGTGGCCAAGCCCGACGACGTGCTGGTGGTGAAGCGCAAGCCGCAGCGGGTGCAACTCGTGCATCCGCTCGGTCATAACTTCTATGAGGTCCTGCGCAGCAAGCTGGGCTGGAGCAACCGGCTGGGAGATTGAGGTGAGGCAGGCGGCGATAGAAGGCTACGATCTGATCGGTGACGTGCACGGCTGCGGGGCGACCCTGGGGGCGCTGCTGGAGAAGCTTGGCTACCATCAGCGTGGCGGCGTCTACCGTCACCCCCGGCGCAAGGCGATCTTCCTCGGCGACCTGATCGATCGCGGCCCGCGCATTCGCCTGGCGGTGAGCATCGCCCGGCGCATGGTGGAAGAGGGCGAGGCGCATATCGTCATGGGCAATCATGAATACAACGCCCTGGCCTACAGCCACCGCGCGCCACGCCAGTTGGGGCGCGAATGGCTACGTGAACACACGCCCCGGCACAACCGCATCATCAAGGAAACCCTCGACCAGTACCGCGACCATCCCGCCGAGTGGGACGAGACGCTGAGCTGGTTCATGGAAATCCCGCTGTATCTCGACTTCGACGCCTTCCGCGTGGTGCACGCCTGCTGGGACCAGCCCCTGGTCGATGCGCTGGAAAAAGAGTGCCCAGGAGGCACCATCGACGAGCCGTTCCTCAGGCAGTCCGTCGATTCGAGCACGCTGGCCTATCGCATACTAGACCGCCTGACTCGTGGCGTGCATCTGCCCCTGCCCACCGGGGTGGAGATCCACTCCGGCGACGGCTTCACCCGACGCAGTTTCCGCGCCCACTTCTGGGCGCGCGAACCCCAGACCTGGGGCGACGTCATCTTTCAGCCCGACAACCTGCCCGACGCTCTAGAAGAGCGTGAGCTGACCGCGGCCGAGCGGGCCCGCCTGCCGCACTACGGGCTCGACCAGCCGCCGCTGTTCATTGGCCACTACTGGTGTGAAGGGGTGCCGGCGCTGCCCACGGCCAACATTGCCTGTCTCGACTACAGCGCGGTTAAGTTCGGGCGTCTCGTCGCCTACCGCTGGAGCGGCGAACGGCGGCTGGACGCCAACCATTTCGTCTGGGTGAGGGTGCCGCAGGAAGAGGCTGCAAGGCCGAGGCCGTGGGAGATCGACTTCGACTAAAAGGCGGATACAAAGTTTTACAACTTTTTTTCTCACGGCCCTGAACTTCCCCTCGGCTCGCTCGTCTGAGTAAGTGTTCCCTTGAATGATCCCTTGCTCTTGTCCGGCGGCCCCCCTTCCGCCGGATTTTTTCTGTGCCCCGATTTTTCTGTGCATCAGTGGGCGGATTTGAGAAAAGCCCCGCCGCAGCGCAAGATTGCACTCATTACCTTGGTTCAGGAAGCGTTCATGTATCGCATCATGCTGTTCCCCCACGAAACGGACACCAGCGAACTGCGTCGCGCGCTGTGGGCGCATCGCATCGGGCACCGCTTTACCGAGGAAACGGAAGGTCAGGTGCTGTGGCTGGCCAACCCCGATCAGCACGACGCCCTGATGCAGCTGCTGACACGCTGGCAGCGCGGAGAGCGGGTCATGCCCGAGCGTCGCAAGCGTTCGTCGGGCACCGGCGGTTCCCTGGCCGTGGCCTTCCGCCAGGCGCCGGTCACCGCCGCAGCGCTGGGGATCTCGCTGCTGGTCTTCGCCCTGATGTACCTGCTCGGCGATATCGTGGTGGCCATGCTGACCATCGTGCCGGTCGGGATCGTCAACGGCAGCCTGGCGTTTGGCAGCCTGACCGACTCCATTTCCTCGGGGCAGGTGTGGCGTCTGCTGTCGCCGGCCTTCATCCACTTCGGCTGGATGCACCTGATCTTCAACATGATGTGGCTATGGTATTTCGGCCGCCAGGTCGAGACCCTACAGGGCAGCGGACGCATGCTGATGATCCTGCTGGTGGCAGGCATCGGTGCCAACCTGGCCCAGTACGCCACTGGCACCGTGCTGTTCGGCGGCATGTCGGGGGTCGACTTCGCGCTGCTCGGCTATGTCTGGCTGATGTCGCGCCGCGCGCCGCAGAGCGGCTTCTTCGTGCCGCAGATGCTGGTGGTGTTCATGCTCGGCTGGATGGTATTCACCATGACCGACATGGCCGCCGCGGTAGGCTTCGGCAACGTGGCCAACGAGGCTCACCTGGGCGGGTTGGTCGTGGGGCTGGCGTTGGGGTGGTATTATTCGGGCCGTGCTCGTCATCTTCACTGAGCCGTCACTTCGAGAGAGTTCCCGAGAGAGTTCCAATGAGCGATATGACCTTTGAGCGCATGATCCGTCAGATGACGCCGGCCATCTACGAAAGCCTCAAGCAGGCGGTGGCGCTGCGCAAATGGCCGGACGGGCGCATGCTGACCGCGGAGCAGACCGAACTCTGCCTCGAAGCAGTGATTCGCTACGAGCACGAAAACAACGTGCCCGAGGAGCTGCGCGTGGGCTACCTGCAGCAGCGCACCTGCGGCAGCGCCAGCAGCGGTGCCGACGTCCCCCCTGAACTGGCGGGGTTAGCCCGGGATGCCTCGCGTGATTGATAATGGCATGATCGAGGTCGCGCCCGCGGTGCAGGGCTGCCTGAGCAAGATGGCCGTTGCACCGGGCGAGCAGGGCGGCGCGGTGCGCTACACGCTGCGTGCCGGCGAGCATCGCCTCGACCTGAACGCGCGGCTCGGCCAGCCGCTGCGGCTGCAGTGGACCGGGGCGATTGCCTGTACCCACTGCGGCCGGGCGACCAGGAAGAGCTTCGCCCAGGGCTACTGCTACCCCTGCTTCACCCGGCTCGCCCAGTGCGATACTTGCATCGTCAAGCCTGAGACCTGCCACTTCGACGCCGGCACCTGCCGTGAGCCGGAGTGGGCCGAACGCCACTGTTTCCAACCCCACGTCATCTACCTGGCTAATTCCTCCGGCCTCAAGGTGGGAATCACCCGCGGCACCCAGGTGCCCACGCGCTGGCTCGATCAGGGCGCGATCCAGGCATTGCCGATCCTGTCGGTCGAGACGCGCCAGCAGTCGGGCCTGGTCGAGATGCTGTTCAAGGAGGAAGTGGCCGACCGCACCAACTGGCGCGCCATGCTCAAGGGCGAGGTCGAGCCGATGGACCTGCTGACCGAGCGCGATCGCCTCCTGGCGCGCCTGGAGAGTGGGCTGGGCCAGCTGCGCCAGCGCTTCGGTGCCGATACCATTCGCCTGCTCGACGAGCCGCCGGTGAGCTTCGACTACCCGGTGCTGGAGTTCCCGCGCAAGATCGTCTCCCACAACTTCGACAAGAAGCCCGAAGTGGCCGGCACCCTGCTGGGCCTCAAGGGGCAGTATCTGATCCTCGACAGCGGCGTGATCAACCTGCGCAAGTTCACCGGCTACGAAGTGGCGGTGAGCTGAGCTGAACTGAGCACGGAACTGAGCGCAGCCGAGAGGCTGCGCTATGCTCCCGTGAGAGATCTCTTCCAGGGGAGCCTGCCATGGATCAGATGCGCGCCATGCGCCTGCATGCCCCCGGCCAGCCGCTACAGCTGGACCGGGTCCCCAGGCCACAGCCTGACAGCGCCCAGGTGCAGTTCCGCGTGCTTGCCTGTGGCGTCTGCCGCACCGACCTGCATGTGGTGGACGGCGAGCTGCCTTCGCCCGTACTGCCGCTGATTCCCGGTCACGAGATCGTTGGTGAGGTCACCGCGGTGGGTGTGGGAGTGCAGCACCTAGGCGTGGGCATGCGTATCGGCGTGCCTTGGCTGGGCTGGACCTGCGGCGAGTGCGAGGCCTGCCTGGCCGGTCGCGAGAATTTATGTGACCAGGCGCGATTCACTGGCTATACCCTGGATGGCGGCTACGCCGAGTACGGCGTGGCCGATGCCCGCTACTGTTTCCCCTTGATCGCCGAGGACGCCCAGGGCGCAGCACCGCTGCTGTGCGCGGGGCTGATCGGCTATCGCACCTGGCGCCTTGCCGGGGGTGAGCAGAACCGGAGGCTCGGGATCTACGGTTTCGGCGCCGCGGCGCATATCCTCGTTCAGCTCGCCGTGGCGCGCGGGCAGCGAGTGTATGCCTTCACCCGGCCGGGCGACGACGCGGCCCAGGCCTTCGCCCGGCGGCTCGGGGCCGTTTGGGCCGGCGATGCCGACCAGGCGCCGCCGGAACCCCTCGATGCCGCGCTGCTGTTCGCGCCGGTGGGAGAGCTGGTACCCCTGGCTCTGGCGCAGGTACGTCCGGGGGGCACGGTAGTCTCCGGCGGTATCCACATGTCCGATATTCCCGCCTTTCCCTATCGCCTGCTGTGGCAGGAGCGCAGCGTCAAGTCGGTGGCCAACCTCACCCGCCAGGACGGCGAGGAGTTCCTGGCCCTGGCGCCTACGGTGCCGATTCGCACCGAGACGCGCGCCTATTCCCTGGAGCAGGCCAACCAGGCGTTGGCCGACCTGCGCGAGGGTCGACTGACGGGAGCTGCCGTCATCGTGCCTTGAGGCGTCACTCGAACAGGTCGCCCTGGGCTCGTGGCGGGCGGAACGCGGTCACGTCGAGCTGTCGCGATTCGCTGGTGGCTGGGTCGTTGAGGCCCAGCCGTCGGCAGATCTTGTCGAAGCGCTGGGCGATCAGCTCGGCGAACACCCCCTCGCCGCGCATGCGCTTGCCGAAGCGGCTGTCGTAGTCGGCACCGCCGCGACTCTGCCGCACCAGACTCATCACCTTGCGTGCCCGCTCGGGGTAGTGGGCTTCCAGCCAATCCTCGAACAGCGGGGCCACTTCCCGCGGCAGGCGCAGCAGCGTCCAGCCGGCCCACTGCGCGCCGGCGTCTCGCGCCGCTGCCAGCAACCGGTCCAGCTCATGGTCGGTCAGGCCCGGTATCACCGGCGCCACCATCACCCCCACCGGAATGCCGGCTTCGTGTAGCCGCTGCACGGTGCGCAGGCGCGCGGCGGGGGAAGCGGTCCGGGGCTCCAGGCTGCGCTTGAGCTCGGTGTCCAGGCTGGTCAGGCTGATCGACACCCGCACCAGCCGCTGGCGGGCCAATTCCCCTAGCAGGTCCAGATCGCGCAGGATCAGTGCGCTCTTGGTGATGATCGATACCGGATGGCGGCATTCGAGCAGGAAGCCCAGTATCTCGCGGCTGGTGCCGCGTTCCGCCTCCAGCGGCTGATAGCAGTCGGTGTTGCCGGAGAAGGCGATGGGCCGGCACACGTAGCTGCGTTTGCAGAACTCCTCACGCAGTCGATCCACCAGGCCGCTGCGGGCAATCAGCCGGGTCTCGAAGTCGATGCCCGGCGACATGTCCCAGTAGGCGTGGCTCGGTCGCGCGTAGCAGTAGATGCAGCCATGCTCGCAGCCGCGGTAGGGGTTGAGCGAGCGGTCGAAGGCCAGGTCGGGGGAGTCGTTCCACGCCAGCGCACTGCGTGCCCGCTCCTCGCTGACCACCGTGGCCAGGCGCGCCGGCATCTCCTCCTGCCACCAGCCGTCGTCCACCGTTTCGCTGTGGGTGGGGGCGAAGCGGTTGCTGGGGTTGTAGGTGGCGCCGCGGCCCTTGCGCGTTTGCTTGATGTCGAAGTGAGGCATGGCGAGCCTTTGGATAACTGTATTCATATACAGTATAGAGTGGCGTTGGCAGTGTGCCAATCATGAACGGCTCCCACTGGCGGGCATTCGCCTCGTGTTTCCTTTACGCTCTTCGTATGGATGCCATCTCCGACAGTCAATTCGAGCGCCAGGGTGAGGCGCTCTACTCGGTCCAGGGGCTGTGGTGCACCAGCTGCGCCCTGGCCGTCGAGGCCCAATTGGCGCGCATGCCTGGTGTCAGCGCCGCCAGTGTGCACTATCCCAGTGCCACCCTGCTGGTGCAGGGGCAGCCGCCGGCGCTCGAGGAAGCGCGGCTGGCTGCCGCCGTGAGCCGGCTCGGCTACCGCCTCGGCCCACCGGAAGCGATCGGCGATGCCGAAGCGCGGCTGGATGCCGAGAGCCGCTATCTCACCCTGCGGTTGCTCATGGCCGTGGCCTTCGGCATGTGGACCATGCTCGCCTCGCTGCTGATCTATGCCGGCGCCATGCCGAGTGCCGAACTCGACTTGATCATGGCCTGGGTCTCGGGCGCGTTCGCCCTGCCGGTGGTCACCTACGTGGCGCTGCCGTTCTACCGCGCCGGCTGGCGCACGACCCGGGCGTGGCGACCCGGCATGGATGCGCTGGTGGCGCTGGGCGCGCTGACGGCGGTGGGCGTATCGCTGTGGCTGCTGGCTCGCGGCTCGCCCGAGGTCTATTTCGATACCGCCGTGATGCTGGTCACGCTGCTGCTGGTCGGGCGGCTGGTGGAAACCCTGTGCCGCCATCGTGGGCTGCGTGCGCTCCAGGCCTTGCATCGGCCGCCGGCGCAGGTGCAGCGCTGGGAGGCGGATGCCTGGCAGCCCTGTGCGCTGGATAGCGTGGCGGTGGGAGACCGGCTGCGCGTCGAACTCGGCGAAGCGCTGCCGCTGGACGGGACCCTCAGCGATGCCGAAGCGCTGCTCGACCTCTCGCCGCTGACCGGCGAAAGCGCGCCGCGGCGCTGCCTGCCGGGCGATGCCGTGGCGGCCGGCTGTCGTAACCTCGGCGCAGCGCTGGTCTTCGAGGTCACCGCGCCCGCCGGTGAGTGTCGTCTGGACCGGCTGCGCGAGCAGATGTGGTGGCAACAGGCGCGCAAGGGCGAGCTGCAGCGGCTGGCGGATCGCTTCGCCGGCTGGCTCAGCCCCCTGGCGGTGGTGCTGGCGCTGTTCACCCTGGTGGCCACCTGGCTGGCCGGCGTGCCGGCCGAAGAGGCCTGGGTAAGGGCGCTCTCGGTGCTGGTGGTGGCCTGCCCCTGCGCCGTGGGCCTGGCGATTCCCCTGGCCGGTCTGGCGGG
>NZ_BAEU01000147.1:0-63860 GCF_000246875.1 Halomonas sp. KM-1 | reverse complement strand
ACGATCCAGTCGCGCAGGGTGGCATCGGTCTCCTCGAGGAACATCGAGGCGACGAAGTGGCGGGTAGCGGAGACGAAGTCCTGCTGGATCGGCCCCAGCATTTCGTCGATCTGGGCCTCGGTGATTTCCTCTGCGACGTTGTGGAAGGTATCGACACCCACGATCCCGATGACGCGTTCCGGCATGAGTCGCGCCGCTTCCACGGCGACCGGTCCGCCCATGGAGTGCCCGATCAAAAGGGCCTGATCCACCTCCAGCTCCTCCAGCACCGCCTTCACGTCCTCGCCGAAGGCCGGCATGGTGAAGTCTTCACGCTCCTGGCCGGAATGGCCGTGCCCGGCGAGATCGATCGTCACCACCCGATGTTGCTGAGAGAAGTGCGGCACCTGCCCGCGCCAGTAGCGCCCGTCGCAGTTCCAGCCGTGGATGAACACGAGCGTGGGTTCGCCGCTGCCGTGAACCTCATAGGCGATCGGTACCCCGTCTGCCGACTCGGTCATTCGCGGCCAGTTCACCTCGGCTGCCAGCGCCTGGCCCGCCAGCCCCAACAGCAGTGCCAGGCCCAGGTAACGTATGCCGTGCAACGCCAACTCCTTCATGCTGCCTCCCTCAATCTCTCCATGACTCATGCAGCATAGCCGAGCCAGGCCGCCTATCGATGTTTCTTCGAGCGGCTAGACACTCACCAACCTCCCGCTCAGTAACGGCTTTCGGGTCTCAATTCCTCCTCGACGGGCCTTACCTCGATGGTGCCAAGTCGCGCTGACGGCCAGCCGGCAGCAATCTCCAGGGCTTCCCCTTCTGACGCGACCTCGATCAGGAAGAAACCGCCTAGCTGCTCCTTGGTCTCGGCAAAGGGCCCATCGGTCATGGTGAGTTCGTCATTACGAACTCTCAGAGTGTGAGCCTTGGTGGCGCTCTGCAAGGCGTTGGTCAGGACCAGCTTGCCTCGTTTCTGCAGGTCGTCCACATAATCCAGGGTTTCCTGTAGTAACTCATGCCACTGGGCTTCCGTCATTTCGCTGAATATTCGCTCTTCCTCATAGGCGAGACAGAGGTACTTCATGGGAGACCCTCTTGTTGGGAATGCTGACCCGTAGAAGATGGCGCACGGGCTGGACCGGCGCAATGGAAGGACGAAGAGACCTCAAAGGCTGACCAACCTTGCCCGACTGGTGCCATTCCCCAGCGGTTCCACCTGGATCTGCACTGGAATACGCTCGTGCATTTCCTGCACGTGGGAGATCACCCCGACGCGGCGGCCGAGTGCCTGCAGGCCGTCGAGCGCTTCCATGGCCAGCGCCAGCGACTGGGGGTCGAGGCTGCCGAAGCCCTCGTCGATGAACAGCGACTCGATGGTGAGCTCGCCCGAGGCCATGGAGGCGAGTCCCAGGGCCAGGGCCAGCGAGACGAGGAAGGTCTCGCCGCCGGAGAGCGAGTGCACCGAGCGGCGCTCGTCGCCCATGTCGTGATCCACCACCAGCAGGCCCAGCTCGCTGCCGCCGCGGGCCAGCCGGTAGCGGCGGCTGAGGTTGGCCAGATGGGCGTTGGCGTGCTCCAGCAGCTGCTCCAGGTTGTAGGCCTGGGCAATGCGGCGAAATGCCTTACCGTCGGCGGAGCCGATCAGTTCGCTGATGCGCCCCCAGCGGACCTGTTCGGCACGGGCGGCTTCCAGCTCGGCCTGACCCTGCTGCTGGCGCAGACGCCGACGGTCGTCGTCGCGCAGGGCGTGAACGGCATCGTCACGCACCTGCTGCGCTTCCGCCAGCTTGGGCCGTAGCGCCGTTTGCTGGGCGTCCAGCGTTTCCCTGATGCTGGCGATTCGGGCTTCGACCGCTTCGCTCAGCAGTTCGGCCTCGCTGTCGGCCAGTGCCCGCTCGCGGCGGTGTTCGAGCAGGGAATGACGTCGCTCGGTGAGACTGGCCTCGGTGCGCTGGCGCGCCTCGTCGGCATCGGCAAGCTCACGCTCCTGGCGGGCGGCCTCATCCTCGGATTGCGCCAAAAGCCGCGCCAGGGTGGTGTCGTCCAACTGTGGATGCGCGTGGCGCCACTCGGCCAGCCGAGCATCCAGCGTGACCCGCTCCTGACGCAGCCCTTCGATGCGCTCGGCCTCGTGGCTGGCCTGCTGGGTGAGCCGGGCCTGCTCGCGTTCGGCGCCGTGGCAGCGCTCGATGGCCTGGTCGCGCTCACGGCGGGCGGACTCCTGGCTGGCTTCCAGCCGTTGCTGCCAAGCGTCGGCCGAGGCGTGCTCGCCGAGCAGGGCCTGGAGCCGCTCGGTAAGTGTCTTTCGCTCCTGGCGCAGGGGAGGTAACTGTGCGTCGAGCTGGGCCTGGGTTTCTTTCAGCGTGGCGCTTCGGGCCTCGTGCTGGGCGCGTTCGAGCTCGCCCTGGCGCAGGGCCTCTTCCAACGGGCTCAGCTCCGCCTCGGCGCGGGCCAGCTCCTGGAGCATACGCTCGGCCCGTTCGCGCTCGGCGGCGCTATGCTGGCGCTGGTGAGCGAGCCAGGCCTCGTGCTCCTCTGGTGTAATAGTGGCCAGCTCTGCGTGCAGGGAATGTCCGCTCAAGGCCTGCCGGGCCTGGGTCAGTCTCTCGTCTGCCTGCTGTAGCTCCTGCCGGCCGCGTGTGATCGACGCCAGCGCGGCGCGGTACTCGCCCTCGAGCTCGCTGCGTGCCAGTTGGGCCTGCTCGAAGGCCTGTCTGGCCTCGGCCAGCTGTGCGTCTTCCTGCTCCTGCTGGGCGGCGAGCTGGGCCGCCTCTGGGGTGGCTGGCGGCCGCTGGCGGAAGGGGTGGTCGTGGCCGCCGCAAACTGGGCAGGGCTCGCCTTCCCGCAGCGTTTCGCGCAGCCGTGCCACGCTCTCGCTGCGAGCGGCACGGCTGCGCTCGATGAAATCGCGCAGGGTGGCGTAACGCCGCTCGCTGTCGTCGAGCCGCTCACGGGCGGCCTTGCCCTGAATGGTCAGTTCGGCCTGCCGCTTCTCATCCGCGGCCAGGCGCTCGTTCAACTGACGCTGGGCAAGCTCGGCCCGCAGGGACTCCTGCCAGCGGCTGGCGAGTTCATCCAGTTCCAGCCCGCGGCGGGCGGCGTGGTCGTGGGTCTGTTGTGCCGCCTGGCGGGCAGCATCGAGCCGCTCATGGCTGCCCATCAGTTGGCGCAGGGTGGTCTGCCATTCGTCGCGCCGGCGTTGCAGTTCGTGCAGCCTGGCCGCGGTGGCCCGATGCTGCTGGTCAAGAGTCTTTGCCTGCTGGCGGCAGCTCTGATGACGGGATTCGAGCTCGGCCAGTTGGCGCTCCAGGGTAGCCAGCGCCTGGGCGTGTTCGCGCGCCTCGCGCAGGCTCGGTTCGGCCTGCTGGCGGGCCTGGCTGGCGGCTTCCAACTGGCGAGCGGCCTGATCCCGGGACTGCTCTGCCTGGGTTTGCAGGGTGCGGGCCTGCTCGAGGGCTGCCTGCGTCTGCCGGTGGGCCTGCTCCAAGGCGGCGATTTCATCCGGCAGCGCGGTCTGTCGCAGCAGGTGGTGGCGCTGGGGGGCAAGCAGGCGGCGGCAGTCGCGGTCGGCCCGGGCAGCGGCCAGCGCCTGCCAGCGATCCTCGGCTTCGCGCTGCTGACGAACGCCATCGAGATAGGCCTGGCGCAGCCGCTCGTCGGCGCCATGCCACTGTCGCTGGGCGTCGAGCTCCCTGGCCTGCTGCTGCAGGGCGACCAGGGCCTGCTCGGCGGTTTCGGCCTGGCGTTCCAGCTCGCTGCGGGCCTCGGGTTCGGCGGGCAGGTCGTCGGCGAGTTTTGCCTGCAGGGCCTCGACGTGTCGCTTGGCCGTGATCGCCCGCCGGTAGGCGGCTTCGGAAATGCGTGAATACTCGGCGGTGCCGGTGAGCCGTTCCAACAGATCGCTGCGCTCGTTGTCATCGGCCTTGAGGAAGGCAGCGAACTCGCTCTGGGCCAGCAGCACGGCACGGGTGAACTGATCGAAGGTCAGCCCCAGGCGTTCCGGCAGAAGCTCGGCGAACTCGCGCTTCTGGGCGGTGAGCAGGCGCTCGTCGTCGAGATCGGTGAGCGACTGCTCTACCGCCTGTAGACGACCGCTGGCCTTCTCACGGGCGCGGCGCACGGCCCAGCGGGCGCGGTAGCGACGCCCATCGCGACCGAGAAAGTCGACTTCGGCGTAGCCGCCGGCAGTGCCGCGGCGCAGCAGGGTGCGCGGGTCGGCGGTGCTCACCGTCTCGCCTTCCACGTCGGGCAGCGGTGCATCGCGACCGGGGGCCTGGCGCAGCCGTGGGGTGTTGCCGTAGAGAGCCAGGCACAGGGCGTCGAGCAGGGTGCTCTTGCCGGCGCCGGTAGGGCCGGTAATGGCGAACAGGCCGGCATCGCTGAGCGGTGGCGCGGTGAAGTCGAGCTCCAGCGGGCCGGGCAGGGAGGCGAGGTTGGCCAGGCGCAGGGCGAGAATCTTCATGGGCGTCGCTCCCCGCTACGCGGCTCTTCATGGGTGTCGAGCACGTCCTGCAGCAGCTGGTCGAAGTCGGCCAGCACGTTGTCGTCGGGTGGCTCGCCCCACTGCTTTTCCCAGGTCCGCTGAAACAGCTTTCTCGGGCCCAACTGCTGCAGGTCGACTCGCTCCGGCTTGTCTCCGGTAGCCTGCTGAGGCAGGCGCCGCTCCAGGCGCAGCAGGCGCACGGCCTTGCCGTCGAGAGCCGCTTCCACCCGGGCGCGCAGGTCGGGCACCGGGGCGGTGAGCGAAACACGCACTTCCAGCCAGGGCCACCACTCGCGTGGTAGGGCGGGGTCGTGGGGAAGTGCCTCGAGTTCGGCGAGCACCTCGTCGAGCTCGCCGGGGCCGACACGCTGCATGGCCACGGGGCGCGGCACGGCAATCGCCTCCACCTGGGCGAGGCTCTCGCCTTCAAGTACCGCCGCCACCACCTGATGAGGGTAATTCACCTCGCTGAAGTCCAGCGGCAGGGGGCTGCCGCTGTAGCGGATGTGCGCCTCGCCGACCTGCTGGGCGCGGTGCAGGTGGCCCAGCGCCACATAGGCGATGTCGGTAGGAAAGAGCCCGGCAGAGATCGACTCCTCGCCGCCGATCACGATTGGCCTTTCGCTGGCCTCGGAAACGGCGGCACCGTGCAGGTGGGCGTGGCTCATGGCCACCAGCGCCTGGCCGGACACGCGCCGCTTACGGGCGGCGTCGATCAACTGCTCGTGCACACGGGAAATGCCGGCAACGTAGTCGTTGCGTGGCTTGTCGCTGAGCGGTTCGCCTTCGTTGGCTTCGGCAGGGGCCAGGCCATGGCCGGTGACCTCGGCGGGGCGCAGGAAGGGCAGCGCCAGGCACCAGGCGCGGGTTTCGCCGTGGGCGTCGGTGAGCGGTACCAGCAGGCGTTCGGCGTCGAGGCTGCCGTCGTCGAGCCAGCACACCCGGCCCAGGGCGTGGGTGCGCAGCCGGCGCATCAGCGGCGCCGGCAGCTCGATTCGATTGCCGCTGTCGTGGTTGCCGGCAATCAGCACGATGTCCAGTGCCGGCAGGCGCTCGTGGGCGCTGACGATGAAGTCGTAGAGCAGTGCCTGGGCGGCAAGCGAGGGATTGACCACGTCGAAGACGTCGCCGGCGACGAGCAGGGCGTCGGCCTCGCGTGCGACGAGGGTATCGAGCAGCCAGTCGAGAAACAGGCGGTGTTCGGCGTGGCGCTCCTGGCCGTGGAAGGTCTGGCCCAGATGCCAGTCGGCGGTGTGGATCAGCTTGAGCACGGTATCCCTCGTCGTCGGTTCTGCGCCGATGATACACGAAGCCATCGCCGCGCCGTCGTACCGCCTGGTCTTGGGAAGTGCCCTGTGACCGCCTACACTGCGGAACAGTTTACGTTGCAAGGATGCCAAGGATGACGCCACTGCATGAATGGACCCCCACGCCGGAGAAGGCCATCGCGCTGCAGCGCGAGCTGGCCCCACGCATCGAGCGCGAGGACCGTCTGGTTCCGGTGCGCCATATCGCCGGGGTCGACATCGGTTTCGAGGAGAACGGCGAGATCACCCGGGCGGCAGTGGTGGTGCTGGCCTGGCCCGACGACCCCATGGCCGGTTTCGAGGTGGTGGAGCAGGTGGTGCACCGCGAGCCGACCCGCATGCCCTACATTCCGGGGCTGCTCTCCTTCCGTGAGATTCCCGCGGCGCTGGCGGCCTTCGACATGCTCGCCACACGGCCCGAGCTGGTGATGGTCGACGGCCAGGGTATCGCCCATCCGCGCCGTCTTGGCGTGGCTTCGCACCTGGGGCTGTGGCTCGATCTGCCCACCATCGGCGTGGCCAAGTCGCGGCTGTGCGGGGTACATGATGAGGTGCCGGAGGCGCGTGGCGAATGGACGCCGCTGCGCCATCGCGGCGAGACGATCGGCGCGGTACTGCGCACCCGGGTAGGCGTCAAGCCGGTGTTCGTCTCGCTGGGGCATCGCATCAGCCTTGCGACCTCGCTCGACTGGGTGGTGAAGTGCCTGGGTCGCACCAAGCTGCCGGAGCCCACGCGGCTGGCCGACAGGCTCGCCTCGCGACGCGGGCCCATGCCGCGACCGGCGGATTGAGCCACGCTGCGTGCGGGCTCGGGTATACTGCCAGGCCATTTTTTGCCGACGAGGCCCATCATGCCCGACACTCTGACGCCCGCCTGTGCTGCCACTCGTGACTGGGTCGAGGGCTTCGTCGTGGCCCACAACGTCTGCCCCTTCGCCCGCCGCGAGCTGGTAAACGACAGCATTCGTTTCGTCGAGGTTTCTGCCGCTCAGTGGGAGCCTGCGCTGCAAGCACTGGTGGAGGAGTGTCGCCGCCTGGATGACACGCCGCAGATCGAGACCACCCTGATGCTGCTGCGCCCGGGCCTCGAGGATTTCGACGACTATCTCGACTTTCTCGCCGTGGCCGAGGCGCTGCTGGTCGAGCAGGGCTATGAAGGCATCTACCAGTTGGCCAGCTTCCATCCCGATTACTGCTTCGACGGCGCCGAGCAGGATGACCCGGCCAATTTCTCCAACCGCTCGCCCTGGCCGATGCTGCACCTGCTGCGTGAGGCGGGGCTCGAACATGCCCTGGCCCACTATCCGGACCCCGAGGCGATTCCCGAACGCAATATCCAACGCATGCGTCAACTCGGCAGCGAACGCCTGGCCGCCGGGTTGGCGGCGCTGCGTGGCCAGATCCCCGACCGAGACTAGACGATATCCAGCGGCACCTTGCGCCCTGGCGCCGGAAAGGCTTCATCGAGCCGGGCCAGGGCTTCATCGGTGAGCTCGACCTGGAGAGCGGCGGCATTCTGTTCGACGTGCTGCGGCTGCACCGCCTTGGGAATGGCGATGACGTCGCGCCGGCCGTTCAGCGGGCGAATGGCCCAGGCCAGCAGTAGCTGGGCGGGGGTGATGCCGAGTCCGTCTGCCACTTCTCTCACCACCGGATGGCTGAACAGATCCTGGCGCAGCTGGCCAGCCTGGGCCAGCGGGCAGTAGGCCATCAGCGGCATGCCGAGTTGCTGCATCCGTGGCCGCAGGGCATGTTCGATGCCGCGCGAGCCGAGATGGTAGAGCACCTGATTCACCGCACACTCGCTGCCGCCGGGCAGTATCACCAGCGAGTCGAGCTCGTCTACGTCGAAGTTGGAGACGCCGAAGCGGCGAATCTTGCCCTGCTCGCGCAGGCGCTCGAAGGCTTCCAGGGTCTCCTCCAGCGGGATGCTACCGGGCCAGTGGAGCAGGTAGAGGTCGAGATGGTCGGTGCCCAGCCGCTGCAGGCTGCGCTCGCAGGCGGCAATGGCGCTGTCGCGTCCGGCGTTCCAGGGGTAGACCTTGGAGACCAGGAAGGCCTGGTCGCGACGACCGGCCAGGGCTTCGCCGACGACTTCCTCGGCACCGCCATCGGCATACATCTCGGCGGTGTCGATCAGCGTGAGACCCAGCTCCAGGCCCTGCTGCAGGGCGCGCACCTCGTCGTTTCGCGGTGCCAGGCCCTCGCCCATGTACCAGGTGCCCTGGCCGATGGCGGGCAGCTCGAGAGTTGGAGCATGAGCAGTGGCGGACAGGGTCACATGTGGCGTGCGGTGGTCGTTCATTACTGGCCTACAAGTATATTTTGGAAAATATTTTCAAAATTATTCGCCAAAGAGATGGCGAAGACAAGTCGATGCGCTATGGTGAGGGAGTGGCAGCGTCCCATGACGCTGTCGGCGTTTTTATTGCAGTTCTCCCATCGCAAGGAGTCGACCGAGATGAGCATCAAGAAAACCGGTAGCGCTGTGTGGCAGGGTAGCCTGAAAGAGGGCAAGGGTCAGGTCTCCACCGAGAGCGGTGTACTGAATGACGTGCCCTACAGTTTCGCCAAGCGCTTCGAAGGTGAAGCCGGCTCCAACCCGGAGGAGCTGATCGGCGCGGCACACGCCAGCTGCTACTCCATGGCGCTCTCCATGATCATGGGCGAAGCGGGGCTGACGCCCGAGCGTATTGCCACCGAGGCGGCCGTCACCCTCGAGCAGGACGCCGGCGGCTTCAGCATCAGCAAGATCCACCTCACCACCCGGGTACGCAGCCCGGGGGCCGATGAGCAGGCGTTCCAGGACGCCGCCAACAAGGCTAAGGAGGGGTGCCCGGTGTCCAAGCTGTTCAAGGCCGAGATTACGCTCGACGCTTCGCTGGAAAGTTGAGTCGTTCTCCGTGTGCCGGCGGCCACCCAAGGGTGGCCGCTGTCATGTTCAGGGCATGGTGCGCCGCGCAGCAACGACCAGGGCGCGAACCAGCCGCTGCTGAGGGCGATTGAAGATCAGCCACTCCGGATGCCACTGTACGCCGATCAGGAATTCGTGGTCGCGGGATTCGATTCCCTGCACCAGTCCGTCGCGGTCGCGGGCGACGATCTCGATGCCGCGCCCTGCTTCCTGCACGGCCTGGTGGTGCAGGCTATTGATGCGGCACCAGCTCACCTTGAGGATACGGCGCAGCTGGCTGTTGTCTAGGATGTCCACGGTCTTGCGCGGCAGCACGGTGCGGCGGCGCTTGAGCCCCTCATGGGTGGTGTAGATATCGGGGTCCAGAGTGCCGCCCAGGTGGACGTTGAGCATCTGGGCGCCACGGCAGATGCCCAGCACCGGCTTGCCCTGGGGAATGAAGCGCTCCATCAGCTCCAGCTCCAGCTCGTCGCGCTGCGGGTCGAGGCGCACGTCGAGCTGAACCTCGCCGCCGTAGAGATGGGCCTGGATGTCGTCGCCGCCGCCGATGATCAGCCCATCCAGGGCTTCCGGCAGCGGCCGTGAGGGAGAGAGTCGCAGTGGCCGTCCGCCGTGTCGCCACACGGCGAACCAATCGAACCACCAGGCGATGCGACTCTTGTAGTCCGACGTGGTGATGCCGATGAGGGGGCGTGTCATGAGGGGGAGCGGACCTCCTTGATCCAGGTGCGCAACTTCCCTGCCATGCGCGTCATGAGCGATTGCGTGTTGAGACTGACGAAGCGACCGGCTCGCTCGTGCAGCTCCCTGCGGTCGGCGGCGAGCCGTTCGACGGCGACCCAGCGGTTCCATTCCACCACCGCTCCCCAGCCGCGCTGCGAGAGCTGGGCATTGGGCAATCGATAGTGAAAGGTCGGCCTGGGCTTGATCAGAGTGTTGTGAATCAGCGGATCGGGGTAATCGGGGCGCAGGAAGGCGAACAGCGGGTAGAGGTCCAGCTCGCGATTGCGTGTCGGGTTGAAGCCGATGTAATCCGCGATCAGCGTATCCAGATCGGGTGCGTAGTCGGGCGACAGCACCTGGATGGCATAGTGCTTGGGGAAGGGGTTGGCATGCGGCAGCACCTCGCGGGTGATGTCGATGTCGATCTCCTTGCGCAGCCAGGCGGCCATCAGCAGATAGGCCTGCAGCTGACGCAGCAGGTAATCGGTCTCCAGGCTTGCCACCTCGGGGTTGAGATGCAGGCCGAAGCCGTAGAGCAGGCTGGCATCGGTGCCCTTGGCGCCATGGGCATGTAGCGCCGTGAACAGGTTGTCGAGCTTGTCCAGCTCGTTCCATGGCACCGGCGGACAGACGATCTCGGTCGGCACCAGCCCCATGACCACGTCGCCGATCAGCTCGCGAGTCTTGTGATGGAACTCCATGCGCATCTGGTGCCGCTGCCGCTCCCATTCAGTATCGCTGTGTGGGGCCTGTTTGGTCACTCGGGTGTCGGGATGGGCATACTGGGTATCGAGCTCGATGATGAACTCGCCCCAATGGGTATTCACGACCTTGAGACGATGAGGGCTGACCTGCTGTAGCTCGCCGCCGAACAGGTCGCGCACCAGTTCGCCCGTCTGCTGAGGGGGGAGCCCGGCAAACTCGATTTCGACACCGATCCGGCGGGGTTTGCCCTGAACGTTCAGCGGCTCGGGTGGTGATTGCGGCAGCATGAAGGCATCCTGTGCGACTCGAGAGTCTGAACGCCAGCCTAGCACAGAGCGGTGAGAAGCCGTCAGGGACCGATCCTTGTTCTACTGTTGTCCCTAGGCTTGAGTCCCAAGGCTTGGCAGAACGGACAAGGGAGTGTAAGCAATGCCAGTTGGTTTTATCCGAGCGGGGCTTGCCGGTGCCGTGCCGGTCATGATCCGTTTCGGGCTGTTGTTGAGTCTGCTGCTTGCGGCGGGAACGTTGCATGCTCAGACATTGGCCTTCGGCGGGCTGGGCCAGGATGACCAGGCCCCGGAGGAGACCCACGATGCCGAGTCGTTCCAGCAGTCGCTCAATGAAGTGATCGCGACGCTGGAGGACGAGGAGCGCCGCGGTGCGCTGCTCGGTGAACTGCGCGACATCCAGCAGGCCCACGGTGAGCACGCTGCCGACGACGGTGCCATCCAGCGCCAGGGGCTGCTCGGCGCCTTGGCCGAGACGATCAGCGAGTTCGGTGAGCAGGCCGAGGCGGGTGAGTCGCCGATCGACGACTGGCAGCGTCAGCTGGAGCAGGGCTGGGCGGAGCTCAGCGAGCTGATGGTGGATACCGGCACCAACACGCTGGTGCGTTTCGCCATCGACAGCGCCGTGATGCTCGGCATCTGGGCCGGCCTGCTGGTGATCCTGATCGCCCTGGGCAGGCTGCTGTTCAAGCGACGCGAGCTGCCGCTCGACCTGCCGCGCGAGCCGCGTGGCTGGCTGCTGGCGCTGCACTTTTTGCGGCGTATGCTGCCGTGGGCCCTCGCGTTCCTGCTGGTGATGGGTCTGGTGCAGGTGTTGCCACCCAGTCCGGGACGCACCTTGGCCCTGATCGTGGCCTATCTGGCGCTGTGCGGCCGCACGCTCTCCGTGGTGGTGGAGTGCGTGGTCTCGGTCTTCACACGCGGACATCGCTTCCCCGCCGTGTTGCTCCTGCAGCGCAAGGGGCTCAGGATGCTGTTCGTGATCGGCGCCCTGATCGCCCTTGGCGATGCGCTCAATGCGGCACGTCTGTCGCTCATCGTGGGCGAGGAGCTGGCAGCGCTGGGCTCGGTGCTGACCAACATGCTGGCTGCACTGCTCAGCATCCGCTTCATCTTCAAGTTCAAACGCGCCATCCGGCACCTTATCCGCAACCGCTCCTGGCGCGTACGCCGTGAAGGGGGCACCGGCATCGAGCTGGCGCGCATCGTTGGGGAGCTGTGGCACGTGCCGGCGCTGCTGGTGGTGGTGGGGTCGCTGCTAGCCATCTTCATCACCGTAGGCGACGTGGGGGGCGCCCTGGCTCGCTCGATCGTCTCCGCGGCACTGCTGGTACTGACGCTGGTGATCACCGGGTTGATTCAACGTCACGGCGAGCGGCGCGGCAAGCGTCGCCGCCTCAGCGAATATCGCCGGCGCCTGGAGCGCTTCGGCTACGCGCTTTCCCATGTAGTGGCGTGGATCGTCTTTGCCGAACTCTCGCTGCAGGTGTGGGGGGGCTCGCTGTTCGGCCTGGGCCGCGAGGGCGTGGCTGGCGTTCGGATTGGCCAGGCGCTGCTGGCCCTTGGTTTCACTGTGCTGCTGGCCTGGCTGGCATGGATCTTTGCCGATACCGCCATTCAGCGCGCCCTGATGTCTTCCGCCCGCTCGCGTGGGCGGCGCGTCAACCAGGCGCGGGCTCAGACCATTACGCCGATGATCCGCAACGTGATGTTCGCCACCATCGTGATCATCGCCGCCATCGTGGGGCTGGCCAATCTCGGCGTGAACGTCACGCCGCTGCTGGCTGGCGCCGGCGTGATCGGCCTGGCAGTGGGCTTCGGCGCCCAGACCCTGGTGCAGGATCTGATCACCGGTATCTTCATCATCATCGAGGATTCGCTGGCGGTGGACGACTTCGTGCAGATCAACGGCCACATGGGCACCGTCGAGGGGCTGACCCTGCGCACCGTGCGGCTGCGCGACCTGGACGGCATCCTGCACATCATCACCTTCAGTGCCATTCAGTCGATCCACAACATGTCGCGCCACTTCGGCATCGCCCTGATGCGCATCCGCATCCCCCACACCATGAAGATCGACGACGCCATCACCTTGATGCAGGAAACCGCCCAGGAGCTACGCCAGGACCCGATGATGCGACACCATATCTGGTCGCCGCTGGAGATGCAGGGGGTCGATCGCTTCGACGAGGGGGCTGCCGTGCTGCGCATGCGTTTCCGCACCGCACCGGTGATGCAGTGGGACGTGGCGCGCGCCTTCAACCTGCTGCTCAAGCAGCGCATGGAGGCCCAAGGCATCGACCTGGGCATGCCGCGTCTGAGTGTGAGCATGGAGGGCCAGCCGGGCGACCCCATGACGGATGAGCCGGCACCGGACGAGGGCAACGCGACCACCTTGCGCGATGCCAAGGGGCGCGCGCCGGGCGAGGCCGGCATCGCCGACCCCGATGGGGCGACCGGCCCGCAGCGTTCGTCGCCGGACTCCTCATAGCGATGGTCGAGTTTCTCGGCTATCGGGCCGGTCCGCGTTGGCGTGCGGACCGGTTTTCCCCGTACTATGAACGTCATACGGCCTTGCCTAGGCCTCTGGCACGAGGAGACGGGGCAACGTGATCACCGTCGAACGCAAGGACAGCTTCCACCTCAAGATTTCCCGCGTGCTGCAGGAGGAAACCTCGCACCGGTTGGATCTGTTCCTGTTCGTTCCCGGCGAACTCGGGCTCAATGAGCACGTCATCTCCGAAGATGCCTTCTACTACAGCGGCATCCACGTCAAGCGCACCTACTACAGCGACAAGCACCACCTGCCGCTGGTGCTCAGCCGCCTGGCCAGTCGTGGCAAGCTCAGCACCGAGCAGTATCGCCTGAGCCTGAGCCTCTATGCCTACCAATACGTGGTGGCGCTGGAGCGGGCGACCCAGAGCCTGCTCGACACCGCACGCAAGGTGAAGAAGGCCGAAGGCGAGGAGCGGGACGACGCGGGCGAATCCGGCACCGAGGAGAGCAAGAGCCGTGACGAGGAGAGTCGTGAGACGCTCTCCGATCCCACCTCGGTGGGGCTCGAGGAGCGCCTAGAGGAACTCTGCGAGCTGGCCCAGGGCATTCTGCGTCGACTGCGCCGTAACCGGCCCGGCGAGGACAACCTGCTCAAGTACTACGCCAATATCGACAACTACCTTTCCTGGTTCACCGAGCAGCGGCTGCTGGCGCTGTTGGCCCACCTGCCGCGCGGGCGCAACTACCGGGCCATCCGCGAACGCCTGCTGGAAATCGTTCAGGCCGAGAGCGAATACCGCGATCAGGAGGAGTACAACGCCTCGCGGGTGACGCGCGACCCGACGCGGATGTCCAACAAGATGCGGCTGCTGCGTCGCCTCATCGAGTACCCGGTCACCTTGAAGCAGAAGAGCCAGGAGCTGGGCGGCGCGGAGCAGAAGGCGGTGAAGGGGCTCGCCACTGGGCTGGTCATGATCTTCGTCTCGTTGGGGCTGCTCCAGGCGCGCGATGCCTGGGGCAACATCACCGCGCTGTTCGTGCTGGCCATGGCCGTGCTCTATGCCATGCGCGAGGTGTTCAAGGACGATCTGCGCAATACGTTGTGGCGCTGGCTGCGCAAGGGGCGCCCCAAGTGGCGGCGTCAGTACTTCGATGCCACCAGCAATGCCATGGTCGGGCGCCAGCTCGAGTGGTTCGACTACAAGCGCTTCAGCAAGCTCGACGAGCAGATCCAGCGCGTACGCCAACGCAACGTGGCGCAGCGCGAGGAGGTGGTGCTGCACTATCGCTCCAGCTCACGCATGTCGCCGACCCGGTTCCTGAGCGGCTATGAGCAGACCCGCGAAACGCTGTCGTTCGACCTCTCGCAGCTGACCCGCCTGATGGACAAGGGCAGCCACCATGTCTATCGGCTCAAGGACGGCCAGGTCAACAGGGAGTCGGTGGAGAAGCGGCATCTGCTCAACTTGGTGGTGCGGGAAGAGGTCGCTCATGCCGAGCCGATTCTGCAGCGCTGGAAGATCGTGATGAGTCGTTCGCGGATCGTCGATGTGGTCAAGGTGCACCAGGAGGGTGGGGAAAAGCGTGTGGTCGACACGGAAGCCCTCGCCAAGGAAGCATTGAATCTTCATCGCATATGAAGATTTGTCGCGCCGGGATTGCTGTAAGTCAAGATGGCGGGTTGTCTGCTCTGCTACTTTCGGAAATGTAGAAAATTGTGACGCCGAAAAAGTCGGACTAGATTTTAAGCAGGGACCAGCCAGGAGGATCCCGTCATGCACGCTGTCGATGTCATGACCCCAAGGGTCATCACCGTGTCACCCGAGACCGACGTTCGGGAAATCGCACGCCTGTTGCTCGAGCACAACATCAGCGCTCTGCCCGTGGTGGAAGACGATGGCAAGGTTCTCGGCATCGTCAGTGAGGGCGATCTGATGCGTCGCGTCGAGAACGGTACCGAACGACGCAAGTCCTGGTGGCTGAAATCCATCTTCGCCGGCGCCAACAATGCCAGCGAATACATCAAGTCTCACGCCCGCAAGGCGCATGAGATCATGACGCCCAACCCCATCACCATCGATGAAGACGAGCCGCTGCACCGCGTGGCCAAGCTGCTGGAGAAGCACCATATCAAGCGGGTACCGGTGGTACGTGACGGCAAGCTGGTGGGTATCGTCAGCCGTGCCAACCTGCTGCGTGGTTTCTCGATGACCGCACCCGATGCCGTGACGCCGGCCACCACCGACGACCGCGAGATCCGCGATGCCATTCTCGGGGAAATCGAAGAAAATACCGGGGTCTGGGTCGATCGTATCAACGTGATCGTAACCGAGGGCGCGGTGCAGGTCTGGGGCTTGGTCGAGAGCCAGGAGGAGAAGATGGCGGTACAGGTCGCCGTCGAGAATACCCCCGGCGTGAAGTCCGTGGAGAACAACCTCGGCATGCTGCCCCGCGGTATCGGTCACTTCTGAGCGTGGCAGGCCGTTGGCGGACAAAGCCTGACGCCAGCGGGGCGGCCCTGAGACCGCCCCGTGTGTGGGGATGACGAGCCGGCCGGCTCAGCCGACCTGCTTCAGCGCCGCTTCCAGATTGGCCAGGCTGCGCTCGGTCTCGTGCAGCTTGTCGAGACCGAACAAGCCGATGCGGAACGCCTGATAGGTCTCGCCCTCGTCACACATCAGCGGTACGCCGCCGGCTATCTGCACCCCGGCGGCGGCGAACTTGGCCACGATGCCGGGGTCGTCACTGTAGTAGACCACCACGCCAGGCGCCTCGAAGCCCGGGGCCGCCACGCTGCGGTAGCCGTAGCGTGACATCAGCTCGCGCACGCCTCGCCCCAGCGCCCACTGCTCCTCGCGCACCTTGTCGAAACCGTACTCGGCGGTCTCGTGCATGATGTCACGCAGGCGAGCCAGGCCATCGGTGGGCAGGGTGGCGTAGTAGGCGTGGCCGCCGTTCTCATAGGTCTCCATGATCCACAGCCACTTGCGCAGGTCGCAGGCAAAACTGGTGCTCACGGTCTCCTCGATACGCTCACGCGCCTGCTCGGAGAGCATCACCATGCCGCAGCAGGGAAGCCCACTCCAGCCTTTCTGGGGGGCACTGACGAGCACGTCGACGCCGATCTCCTGCATGTCCACCCACAGCGTGCCGGAAGCGATGCAGTCGAGCACGAACAGGCCGCCGACCTCATGTACCGCTGCCGCCACCCGACGCAGGTAGTCGTCTGGCAGCAGCAATCCGGCTGAGGTCTCCACATGGGGCGCGAATACTACGCCCGGGCGCTCTTCGCGGATGGTGCGCTCGACCTCCTCGATGGGTGCCGGAGCGAAGGGCGAGCGGTCGTCCTGCGCGTCGGCCCGACGTGCTTTGAGCACCGTGGTCGAGGTGGCAATGGCGCCCATTTCCAGAATCTGCGACCAGCGATAGCTGAACTGGCCGTTGCGCACGATCAAGCAATGCTGGTTGGTGGCGAACTGGCGAGCCACCGCCTCCATGCCGAAGGTGCCGCTACCGGGCACAATCGCCACGCTATGGGCCCGGTAGACCCTCTTGAGAGTCGCCGAGACGTCGCGCATCACCCCCTGGAAGCGTTGCGACATGTGATTGAGTGAACGATCGGTATAGACCACCGAGTATTCGAGCAGGCCGTCGGGGTCGACATCGGGCAGCAGTCCGGGCATGGGGGTCTCCCTTCTTTCAAGCGAGTGGCGAAAGCGTCATTGAGCCGGAAAGGATATGTGGTTTGCGGAAGGCGGGCCAGCGCAAAGCCTAAGTAACCTTGGAATCGACGCTGCCGGAAGCGGAAAGCAGCGCTGTCAACCGGGGCCGGTCAAGCGAATGGGGCTGGTCGAGAATGGCTCCGATCTACCGCAGGCCAGTGGGCCTGCGGTCGACGTAAGGGAGCATCACTTATGGCAGAAATAGACCTTGGCGGGTGGGATGTTGATCGGCTCGAAGGCGCTCTCCACGCGCGAGAAGATCTGGCGCAGGTCGGAAGAGACCTTGGGTGAGAACTGATAGATCAGCATGGATCCCCCTGTGGCCAGGGCTTTCTGGCTCTGCTGGAGGATACGCTCGCGGCAGTCGGCTGGCATGGTGCTGAAAGGCAGACCGGCGACCACATAGTCGGCTGCCGGCAGGCCCAGGCGCTCGAGTTCCTCCTCGATGTTTTCCGCCGAGCCGGCAATCACCTTGAGACGAGGGTCGGTCATGGAACGGTTCAGGAAGTCGACGAAATCGTCGTTGGTCTCGATGACCACCAGCGTTGCGTCGGGATGCAAGCGACCCAGGATCTCGTGGGTGATGGTGCCCACGCCGGGCCCGTATTCGACGATCACACGTGCTCGTTCCCAGTCCACGGGCTCCAGCAGCCGGCGAATGAGGAATGACGAGCTGGGGATGATGGAGCCCAGCATGCGGGGATGCTTGAAGAAATTGCGTGCAAAGAGTGTCAGTTGGGCTCGTCGTTCAGGGCCTGCCACGACCGGGGGTCGCTCTTGAACCGCCATGGGCATTCCTCCTTCAGTTGTAGCTGAACATGCCTCCACTCTAGGCCAGCCTAGGTCTGCATGAAAGGGTGGGCTTGCCTGGTGGGTTCAACCGAGTACCTGAATGGGAGGGGCATTTGCCTGTTGCGTTGAATTACGGCTAAAGAAGGATGTGGAATATACTTGACGATGTTCTTGGCGATGTTTAGCTTGAATGTTGAAACTTTCAGTGAACGTCTTGCATTATTCTTGACGTCTGCACCCCTCTGAAATCGCCATGGGTGAAACGATGCCTCACGACAAGACCAACGAATCGCACCCTCATCCGCCGCCCTTGATTACGTTTACAGGCGTTCAGAAGACTTACGACGGCGAGCATCTGGTGGTCAAGGATCTCAACCTGACGATTCGCCAAGGGGAGTTCGTCACGCTGCTGGGGCCCTCCGGCTCTGGCAAGACCACCTGCCTGATGATGCTGGCCGGTTTCGAAGTGCCGACCAGTGGCGACATCTTCCTGCGCGAGCAGCGGCTCAACAGCGTGCCGCCCCACAAGCGCAACTTCGGCATGGTGTTTCAGAACTATGCCCTGTTTCCCCACATGACGGTAGAGGAGAACATCCGCTACCCGCTCAAGACGCGTCGCATGCCGGCCGCCGAGGCCGACCGCAAGGTGGCTCACATTCTCGACATGATCCAGCTGCGCGACTTTGCCAAGCGCCGACCCACCCAGCTCTCCGGCGGCCAGCAGCAGCGCGTGGCGCTGGCCCGCTCGCTGGTCTTCGAGCCGCAGTTGGTGTTGATGGACGAGCCGCTGGGCGCGCTGGACAAGCAGCTACGCGAGCAGATGCAACTGGAGATCAAGCATCTCCATGAGCGGCTCGGGCTCACCGTGGTCTTCGTCACCCACGACCAGAGCGAAGCGCTGACCATGTCGGACCGGGTGGCGGTGTTCAACGATGGCGTGATTCAGCAGATCGACACCCCGACCAACCTCTATGAGCATCCCGCCAATGCCTTCGTCGCCCAGTTCATCGGCGAGAACAACACCCTGGCAGGGCGCATTCAGTCGGTGGAGGGGCGTCATTGCCGGGTCAGTTTCGGCGACGGTTTCAGCACGGGTGCGCTGATCGGCAGCGGACTCGCGGTGGGGGATGCCACGCGGCTGTCGATTCGCCCCGAGCGGGTCAAGCTCAACGGCTCCGCCCAGGGCCTGCCCAATCGGCTCCAGGCGCGCATCCGCGAGTTCATCTACCTGGGCGACCACTTGAGAGTCCGCTGCGAACTGGCCGACAACGACGAGTTCATGGCGCGGGTGCCGGTGGACGATTTCGAAAGCAGTATGCAGCCGGGAGATGTGATCGAACTCGGCTGGCGAGACGAGGACGTGCGCGCACTCGACGCCTCCTGCTCCGCAACAACGCAGTAAATTCAATAACAAAGGCCTTTGGCCGGGAGAAAGACAATGACTCAGCAGCGCTTCCCACTATCCCGCATCAGCCGTGGCATCGCCCTCGGCGGCCTGGTCAGCCTCGGTCTGGCGGTTTCCGCCAGCGCTCAGGCACTGACCGTGATCTCCTTCGGTGGCGCCTCCGGCGATGCCATGCAGAACGCCTACTACGGCCCCTTTACCGAGGAGACGGGCATCCGACTCACACCGGGTGACTACAACGGCGAGCTGTCGCGGATCCGCGCCATGGTGGAAACCGGCAACGTCAGCTGGGATCTGGTGGAAATGGAATCTCCCGAGCTGGTACGCGGCTGCTTCGAGGGTCTGTTCGAACCCATCGACTGGCAGCGCCTGGGGCTGGGCAGCGTGCTGATCGACGCAGCCTTCGACGAGTGTGGCGTGGGCACCTTCGTCTGGTCGACGGTGCTGGCCTACAACGCCGATGCGCTGGACAGTGCACCGACCTCCTGGGCCGATTTCTGGGACGTCGAGCAGTTCCCCGGCACACGCGGGCTGCGCCGTGGCGCCAAGTACACCCTGGAGTTCGCGCTCATGGCAGATGGCGTGGCCGCCGATGAGGTCTATGAGGTGCTGCGCACCGACGAGGGGGTCGATCGCGCCTTTACCAAGCTCGACGAGATCAAGAGCCACATTCAGTGGTGGGAGGCCGGTGCCCAGCCGCCCCAGTGGCTGGTATCCGGCGACGTGGCGATGACCTCTGCATACAACGGTCGCATTGCCGCTGCCCAGGAAGAGGGCAGCAACCTCGAGATCGTCTGGAACGAGAGCATCTACGACCTCGACTACTGGGCCATCGTCGCCGGCAGTGAACACGTCGACGAGGCCTATGCCTTCATCGAGTTCGCCAGCCAGCCCGAGAACCAGGCAGCTTACTCCAGCGAGATTCCCTACGGCCCGGTGCACCCGGAAGCCATCGCCCAACTGGATGAGACCCAGGCGCGACGCATGCCCACCTACGAGGAGAACATGATAGGGGCGTTGGCCATCGATACCGGCTTCTGGGTCGATCATGGTGAAGAGCTGGAGCAACGCTTCAGCGCCTGGGCGGCCCGCTGAGCGACGCCGAGCGGCGGCCTTGGGCCGCCGCCAGCCCTGCTTTCACTTCGGGCCCGCCCTAGGGCTGGGCCCGGCACGCTTGAACCATGGGGTAGGCGATGTCTGCGAACCTGTCGGCAACCATGTCGCCAGCCAAGCCTGGCGGTAATCTCAAGGCGCAGTTACGCCGTGCCGAACGGCTGCGCAAGCTCAAGGCCATTGGTCTGGTGGCGCCGCTGGCGCTGTTTCTGATCGTCGTCTTCGTGGTACCCATTGGCAACATGCTGTGGCGCAGCGTCGACAACACCGAACTCGATTCGGTGATGCCGCTCACGGCAGAGGGGCTGCGCCACTGGGACGGCAGCGGGCTGCCGGACGAGGCCACTCTGGTCGCCTTTGCCGCCGAGCTGCGTGATTCACGTCAGGGCGGTGGGCTGGGGCGCATCAGCCGGCGCCTCAACTACGAGGATTCCCGTTATCGCAGCCTGTTGATGAATACCCTGCGTGGCCTGCCGACGGTGGATGCGGTCGGCCCCGATACCGATTGGGTCGCGACCCTGACCGAGATCGATCCCGCCTGGGGCGAGACCGAGACCTGGCTCGGCATTCAGCGTACCGCGCCCACCACCACCGACCGCTACCTGCTGGCCTCGCTCGATCTGCAGCGTGGCACCGACGGTGAGATAGCGCGCGTCGCCGAGCGCGACCGCCTCTACCTGAGCGTGTTCCAGCGCACGCTGGTGATCGCCGGTGGCGTCACCCTGATCTGTCTGGCACTGGGCTTCCCGCTGGCCTATCTGCTGGCCACGTTGCCGGCCAAGACCAGCAACATGCTGATGATTCTGGTACTGCTGCCGTTCTGGACCTCGCTGCTGGTGCGTACCGCGGCGTGGATCATCCTGTTGCAGTCCAACGGCCTGGTGAACCAGAGCCTTATCTTCAGCGGGCTGATCGACTCGCCGCTGCAGCTGGTGTTCAACCGCATCGGGGTGTTCTTCGCCATGGTGCACATTCTGCTGCCGTTCATGGTGCTGCCGCTGTACAGCGTGATGAAGGGCATCTCACCGAGCTATCAGCGCGCCGCGGTGTCGCTGGGGGCACACCCCTTCGCCGCCTTCTGGCAGGTCTACGTGCCGCAGACCATCTCCGGCGTGGCAGCCGGCACCATCCTGGTCTTCATCATGGCGCTGGGTTACTACATCACCCCGGCGCTGGTGGGCGGGCCGGCCGATCAGATGGTGAGCTACTACGTGGCCTACTACACCAACACCACCAACAACTGGGGCATGGCGGCGGCGCTGGGCAGCCTGCTGCTGGTGGTCACTCTACTGCTCTACCTGGTTTACCACCGCCTGGTGAACCGCAAGCAGCTGATCAGGAGCTGAGCCATGTCGCTACCTCCCTACGCCTCGCCGGTAGAGAAAGTGTGGTTCTGGGTCTTTCGCATCTTCTGCGGCCTGATACTGCTGTTCCTGATCGCGCCGGTACTGGTGATCGTGCCGCTGTCGTTCAGCAGCGGCTCATTCCTGACCTACCCGCTGCCGGGCTTCTCGCTGCGCTGGTACGAGGCGATCTTCACCTCCTCGGCGTGGATGGGGGCGCTCAAGAACAGCCTGATCGTGGCGCCGCTGGCCACGCTGCTGGCGATGATCTTCGGTACCCTGGCGGCGGTGGGCCTCAATCGCGCCGAGTTTCCCGGCAAGGGGCTGATCGTGGCGCTGCTGATCTCGCCCATGGTGGTGCCGCTGGTGATCGTCGCGGTGGGCATGTACTTCTTCTTCGCCCAGGTCGGCCTGCTCAACTCCTACACGGGGCTGGTGCTGGCCCATACGGTGCTCGGCGTGCCCTTCGTGGTGATCACCGTCAACGCCACTCTTCAGGGCTTCGACTTCAATCAGGTGCGCGCCGGGGCGAGCTTGGGTGCCAACCCCATGCGGGTGTTCTTCACCATCGTGCTGCCGCAGATCGTGCCCGGCGTGGTGTCGGGCGGCCTGTTCGCCTTTGCCACCTCGTTCGATGAAGTGGTGGTGGCGCTGTTCATCGCCAGCCCCACCGAGCGCACCCTGCCGATCCAGATGTTCTCCGGCATTCGCGAGAACATCAGCCCGGCCATTGCCGCGATGGCCACCATTCTGATCCTGATCTCGACGCTGCTATTGGTTACCATGGAACTGTTACGACGGCGCAGCGAGAGGCTGAAGGGCAACCCCTGACCCACCACCCGCTGCAACCTTGCGCCCCGTCTCGACGGGGCGCAGTCGTGTCCTGAGTCCTCGGCACCCGCTGTGGCGGGACCCTGTATCGGAGCATTGCGTGAACGACTTCCTGATCGTTGGCGGTGGCGTCATCGGCATGCTGACCGCCTGCCAGCTGGCCGAGGCCGGCCATGGCGTTACCCTGCTGGAGCGAGGCCGCTGCGGCCAGGAGGCCTCCTGGGCCGGTGGCGGCATCGTCTCGCCGCTCTATCCCTGGCGCTACAGCGAGCCGGTTTCGCAGCTCGCCCGGGGCGCGGGGGAGCGCTATGCCGAGATGGCAGCGCTGCTGCGCGACGCCACCGGTATCGACATCGAGTACCGCCAGAAGGGGCTGCTCTACCTGAGCGTGGACGACGCCGAGCGTGCCTGCGACTGGGCGCAGAATCAGGGCTGGCCGCTGGAGCGGGTCGACGCGGACTTCATCTACCGCCAGGAACCCTGGCTGGTCGAGGGGCTGGGCGAAGGACTGTGGATGCCTAGCCTGGGCAGCGTGCGCAACCCGCGGCTGTGCCGGGCGCTGCGTGCACGCCTGGAGATGTTGCCCAACGTCCGGGTGGTGGAAGGGGCGGCCGTCGAGCGGCTGATCGTCGAGCGGGGGCATGTGCGGGGTGTCGTCGCCGGGCAGCAGCGTTTCGCTGCCGAGCGGGTGATCCTGTGCGGCGGCGCCTGGAGCGGCGTGCTGCTGGCCGACCATGACGTGGCGCTGCCGGTACGCCCGGTGAAAGGCCAGATGATGCTGTTCGCCACCCCACCCATGGCGGGCGGGCGACAGCTGCTGGAACGGGTGGTGCTCGCCGATGGCCGCTACCTGATTCCGCGCGGCGATGGTCGGGTGCTGGTCGGTTCGACCCTGGAGCAGACCGACTTCGACAAGAGCACCACCGAAGAGGCGCGCGAGTCGCTGTGGCAAAGCGCCGTGGCGATGCTGCCGGCGCTGGCTGAGTGCCGGGTCGAGCATCACTGGGCCGGACTGCGACCGGCGGCCCCGGACGGCATCCCCTTCATCGGCTCTGTGCCCGGCATCGACGGGCTATTCGTCAATGCCGGACATTTCCGCAACGGTTTGGTACTTGCGTCGGCGGCGACCGGGCTGCTGGTCGACCTGCTGCTCGAGCGGGAACCTGCCATCGACCCCACGCCCTATCGCCCGGCACGGCGTCTCGGGCGTGCAGGCTCAACCGCGCTGGGCGGCCTGGATCGCCGTCAGCGCGATGGTGTAGACGATGTCGTCGACCAGGGCACCGCGTGAGAGGTCGTTGACCGGTTTGTTGAGCCCCTGCAGCATCGGCCCCACGCTGACTACCCGCGCACTGCGCTGCACCGCCTTGTAGGTGGTGTTGCCGGTATTGAGGTCGGGGAACACGAACACCGTGGCGCGTCCCGCCACCGGCGAGTCGGGCGCCTTCTGGCGGCCCACGCTCTCGATGGCGGCGGCGTCGTACTGCAGCGGCCCGTCGATCAACAGGTCCGGCGCCTGTTCCCGAGCCAGCCGCGTGGCCTGACGCACCTTGTCGACGTCGGCGCCGCTGCCGGACTCCCCGGTCGAATAGCTGATCATGGCCACCCGCGGCTCGATGCCGAAGGCCTGGGCGGAGCGCGCGCTCTGAATGGCGATCTCGGCCAGCGCCTCGGCGTCGGGGTCCGGGTTCACCGCGCAGTCGCCGTAGACCACCACCTGCTCCGGCAGCAGCATGAAGAAGATCGACGACACCTGGCGATAGTCGGGCGCGGTCTTGATCAGCTGGAAGGCGGGGCGCACGGTGTTGGCGGTGGTATGAACGGCGCCGGAGACCAGGCCGTCCACTTCATCGAGCTGCAGCATCATGGTACCCAGCACCACATTGTCCTGCAGCTGATCCTCTGCGGTCAGCTCGTTCACCTTGCCGCGCCGGCGTTCCACCATGGGCGCCACGTAGCGGCTGCGAATGTGCTCGGGGTCGAGGATCTCGAGCCCTTCCGGCAGCTCGATGCCGCGGTTGCGAGCGACCTCCTCGACCTCCTCGCGGCGGGCTAGCAGAATGCAGTTGGCGATACCGCGGCGCTGGCAGATGGCGGCGGCCTCCACGGTGCGCGGCTCGCTGCCCTCAGGCAGGATGATGCGCCGGTTGGCGCGCTGAGCCAACTTGACCAACTGATGACGGAACGCCGAGGGCGACAGCCGACGGGTGAAGCCCCGGCTCAGGTGTTCCCTGAGCCATTGCAGATCCAGATGCCCGGCCACGAAGCGGGTCACCTGCTCGGCGCGCTCCAGATCGTCCATGGGAATGTCGTTGCCCATCCGGCCCAGGTTTTTGGCGGTGGTGAAGCTGTCGGTATCCACCGCCAGCACTGGCATGCCGGTCTTCAGCGCCGGGCGGCACATCTCGATCATGTTGTCGTTGGGCATGAAGCCGTTGGTCAGTAGCACGCCGGCCATGGGCACGCCGTTCATGGTGGCCAGCGCCGAGGCCAGCACGATGTCGTCGCGGTCGCCGGAGGTCACGATCAGGCTGCCGGGGCGGAATACGTGCAGGGCATTGGCGGCGCTGCGGGCGCACAGGCTGGTGGAGAGCACGCGGCGGTTGGCGGCGTCGCCCTCGTGCAGGAACCTGGCGTCGAGCGCCCGTGCCACATCGATCACCCGCGGTGCGATCAGTGCCGGGTTGTAGGGCACCACGCCGATCAGGTGGAAACGGTCGGTGGCCAGCGCCGGTGAGTGGCGGCGCAGTTCGTCCAGGAAGGTATCGTCGAGCATGACGCTGCTGGTACCGGGCGCCAGCGTGGGCTCCTCGCCGCCGGGCAGGTTCTGCATGCGCATCAGGATGCAGCCCAGGGTACGCGCCGAGCCCACCCCACCGAAGGCACTGGCATGCATGTCGAGCTGTTCGGCCAACGCTTCGGGGGCTGCGGCGTCGCCACTGCCGACCAGAATGACTCGTGCGTTGAGCGCATGGGCCAACTGGGCGTTGAGCTGGGTGGCGTAGGTGCCATGGGCGGTGGGGACTACACCCTCCACCACGATCAGATCGGGTGTGGTGCCGTCTTGGCCGTCCATGGCCTGATCGAAGAGTTCGATGACCTGCTCCATCAGCACGTCGAGACGGTCCTGTCGCAGCAGGCGCTCCATGTCAGCCTGGGCGATGGGGGCCGGCGGGCGCAGATCGAGGGTGCTGCTCACCAGCGCGGTGGAGCGGTCGGGGCCGGGTCCGTTCAGCTCGTCCTGGCGGAACGGCTTGAGAAAGCCCGTTTTCAGGCCGATGGTATCCAGCGCCTGCATCAGGCCCAGGCTGGCGGAGGTCAGCCCGACTCCCACCGCGGTAGGCACCATCAGCAGCACCTTGGTATGTGAACGTGCGTCGTGCGGCGTCATGCAGCGGTCTCTTCCAGTCGCTGGCGGGTTTCGGTGGCGATCTGCCCCTCTTCGTCGGTGGGAATGACCCACAGCTGGCGGCCACCGGCGTCGATGCGGCCCTCCTGGCCGCGGATCGTCTCGCTGTTGACGGTGCGGTTGAGCTGCAGCCCGAAGTGGGGCAGCAGGGCGACGACCCGTTCGCGTACCAGCGACGAGTTCTCGCCTATCCCGCCGGTGAAGACGAGACCGTCGAGACGGGGCAGGGCACAGGAGAGCCCGGCCAGCGACTTGGCGATGCGATAGCAGAACACCTCGATGGCAAGCGTCGCCCCAGCATGTCCTTCCGCCTCGGCGGCCTCCAGCTCGCGCATGTCGTTGGTCAGGCCCGAGAGCCCCAGCAGGCCGCTCTCGCGGTTGAGCACCTCGTCGATGCGCTCCAGCGACCAGCCCAGTTGGCGTGCCAGGTGGGCATGCAGGCCCGGGTCGACGTCGCCGCTGCGCGAGCCCATCACCAGCCCTTCCAGGGGCGTCAGTCCCATGCTGGTGTCCAGGCTCTGGCCCTTCCATACGGCACAGGTGGAGCAGCCGTTGCCCAGATGGGCGGTAAGCCAACCGCCACCCTCGAGGCCGCTCAAGGCATCGGCGCGCCGACTGACATAGGCATGGCTGGTGCCGTGGAAGCCATAACGCCGTATGCCATGCTCGCGGTAGAGCACCTCAGGCAAGGCGTAGCGGTAGGCCCGCGGCGGCAGGCTCTGGTGAAAGGCGGTATCGAACACCGCTACCTGGGGCAGGTCGGGAAACAGGCGGCGAGTCGCGGCAAGCCCCGTCAAATTGGCGGGGTTGTGCAGCGGAGCCAGGGCCGCGGTCTGCTCGATGGCGGAGACCACTTCGTCATCGATCAACGCGGCGCGGGTAAAACGCTCGCCGCCGTGCACGATGCGATGGCCGACTGCCACCGGCAGGCGCCCCTCAAGCCGCTCGAGAATGGCTTCCAGGGCGCGGGCGTGGTCGGCGCCTTCAAGGGCCTGCTCGAACGATTCGCCGTTGCTGTCGGTTCCCTTCAGGCGGGCGTCGCCGCTGCCCAGACGTTCGGCCAGCCCCGACAGGCGCGGGCGGGCAGGATCCTTGGGCACGAGGGCGTACTTGATCGAAGAGGAACCGCAGTTGATGACCAGAACCGAAGTCTCCATCCGTTCTCCCGTTGGCAGGCTGTAGGGGCAGCATAGACGTAAGACTTTAGTCTAGCATGTCCTGCTTCGCAGGCTTATTGTTAAGTCATCTTGCGGCAGCCTGTTGGGGCTGGGCAAGAACGCTGGCATGCTGAGCGCTTCGTCCCGACCGGAATCCGTCATGAGCACTGCGCTATCCGACCATTCGGCCTCCCACCCAGGCCTGTTGCCCCGCCATCTCGCCATTGCCATTCTGGTCGCTGTCGCGACGCTGTTTGCCAGCAATCACGTCGCGGCGCGCCTGGCTTTCGACGAGGGCACCGGCTTGCTACTGGCCGTGCTGGTGCGCTCGGCGACGGCGCTTGCCGTGCTGGTCGTGCTGTTTCTCTGGCAGCGCAAGCGCCTCTCCTTTCCGGCCGGTGCCGGGCGCTGGCAGCTGCTGGCCGGTCTGATGGTGGCCATCCAGAGCCTGTGCCTCTATGCGGCGGTGGCGCGCGTTCCCGTGGTCGTGGCGCTGCTGCTGATGAACACCTTTCCCATTCAGTTGGCGCTGCTGACCTGGGCGCTGGGTGGGCCGCGGCCAACGCTGCGCGCGGCGCTGATCATGGTGGCGATTCTGGTCGGTCTGGTGGTAGTGCTCGATATTCCCGCCTGGCTGGCTGCGCCCGAAGCGCTTGGTCCGGAGTGGCTGACGGGCATCGGCTTCGGCCTGGGGGCTGCGGCCGCCTTTTCCGTGGCGCTGTGGACCACCGAGCACCATCTTGGAGAGGTGGGCAGCACCCTGCGCAGCCTGCTGACCATGCTCACGGTGTTGGTACTAATGGTCGTGGCCGGTGGACTGCAACTGGTGCCGGGCGGCATGGCTCTGCCGGCGAGTCCTGTGGGTTGGGGCGCGCTCGCTGCACTGGCTCTGCTCTACAGCGTGGCTTTCTCGGTGCTGTTCATCAGCGTGCCGCGGCTGGAGATGGCGCGCAATGCGCCGGTGATGAACGTGGAGCCGGTCGCCTCGCTGCTGCTCGGCTATCTGGTGTTGGGGCAGATGCTGTCTGGTACTCAACTGGCCGGTGGGGCGATCGTGCTGGGCGGCATCGTGGCGCTGAGTCTTTCTCCACGCTGAAGGTCGGCTCTTCGTTACGAATCGAAACTATCTTCTGTGTATTCGGCTTGCATGGTCGAAAAGCCTGTACCACACTGGAGGCGGTGTAAGGAAACACCGTTTCTTAATGGAGGTGCAGACATGAAACTGCTAGCCGTTCCCGCTGCAGCACTGATGGCAGGTACATTCATTTCCTCGGCCCAGGCTCAGCAGACTCAGCCTCAGCCTCAGGCCCAACCTCAAACTCAAGCTCAAACCCAGACCCAAGCCCAGACCCAGCAGCGTACTCAGGCTCAAGGGCAGGGGCAGGCTCAGCCGCGCACCCAGCAGCAGGCTCATATGCCGATGTACCCGCAAGGCTATATCGGCGCAGATGCCATGTTCTGGGATCTCAGCAACGATGTCGGGCCTTCGGGCGATTCCGCCGGCCTGCGCCTGCGCGGTGGTGCTCAGTTCAACGAATTCTTCGGTGTCGAAGCGCATCTGGGCACGGGTGGCTCGGATGGCCCGGTCGAGCTGGATCATCTCATTGGGGCCTACGGTAAGGGTATTTTGCCGCTCTCCGATGAATTCCGCCTCTATGGCCTGGCCGGTATCACCGAGGTCGACTTCGATGTGGGGCGTGAAGACGGCCTCTCCTACGGTGCGGGTGCCGAATTCGATATCGCGCCCAACTTCTCCGTCGGCGCCGACTACATGCGCTACCTGGATCGCTCCGATCATACCTTCGATGCGGCAAGCGTCGGTTTGCGTTTCCGTTTTTAAGCCGGCCTCTTAGATGTATCGCGATAGTGACGCGCCCCGGCCCATGGCCGGGGCGCGTCCCGTCGTTCGTCCTGCCTGGCCGTAAGGCTCAGCCGCCGGGCCACCTGCCATGTTCCTTCCATTTGGCCAGCAGTGCGGGCAGGTGCCTCAGCTCTGCGCTTTCCACCACCTCGACCCGTAAGCCCTGTCGGCGCTGCAGTTCGGTAAGTCGCTGCTTGGCCTTGTCGAACTCGCCGCAGGCGAGCAGGACGCGGGTAGCCGAGAGCCCGGCGGAGTGATCGAGGATTTCATGCAGCCGCTTCAGGCCCTGCTCGAGGCAAGCTTCTGCCCCAGGGCGGGCGATCAGCCATTCGACGAACAGGAGCTGGTTGCGCTCGACCGCGAGGCAGTCCGACACCACGGGCTCGTGGTTGTGTTGAACGCTCAGGTCGAGTATGTGGGCCTCGCAGCAGGCGTGGGCCAAGCCGGCCTCCTGCGTGCTGAGCCAGGTGTATTCGGTGAGCCAGCCGCCGCCGAGGTAGAGGGCACCTTCCAGCGTATCGATGACGACACTGTGCGGATCGTCACTCGTCCACTCCAGCAGCCGGGCCTCGTTGAGGACCTTCAACGCGTCGGTGGCGGGAAAGTGTGGGGTTGCCCGCAGTCGCTGACGTTCGCCGCCGGAGCGTAGTTGCGGCCCGGAACGAGGGTCGGGTTCTGTCAGCACGCCATCGGGGCCATGCACCATGTCGTACAGCTCACCGAGCAGGGCGGCCAGCCGGTCGGCATGATGAGCAAGGTAATACGTGAGGGACTTGCGGAGCTGGCAGGCGTCGCGCCAGGCGGCACCGTCGGAGAGGGCACGAACGCGCTTGCGCCCGTTGGCCTGCAGGTAACGGTCGACATCCAGCACCGGCTCGATGGCGATGGTGTCAGGCTGCCTGTCGGTGCTGTCGCAGTCCATGCGATAAAGCACTCCGGCCTGAGTGTCCACGTACAGCCAGTCGGCCGAGCATTGCTGCATGGCCTGCTGAAACAGCAGCGCGGTCAGGGTGCCGCACTCGCCCAGGTCCAGCGTCACCGAGAGGTTCGTGGCGTCGAACTGCTCACGATAGAGGCTCTCGGCCAACTCGTTGGCATAGATGGCGCAGCGCATCGGGTCCAGAGTGGCGAGCGTTGGACACACCTCGACCTCTATTTCACCGCTCATTTCGTGACGTAGCAGGATGGCCAGGCGTTCGGCGGCCTGGGGCGATGCCTGGCACGGCACCAGCACGACCCGCTGTGGGCGCAGCTGCAGTATCGGGATCAGGCTCACTTCGGGGCGCTCGGTCACCAGCGCGACGTGCAGGTGTGACATGGGCTCGCTCCCTCCGCACTTCTCCTTGCAGATTCCTACAGGCTACATCCGAGCGTTCCCCGATGTCGCCTATGGCGGCAAAAAAACACGCCGGCCACTTGGGCCGGCGTGGGCGGAATCAACGGGGGCCTACACCTCCTTGTAGAGCTTCGCGCCTTGCTTGCGGAACTTCTCGGCCTGCTCCTCCATGCCTTTCATCACCACATCGGCATCGCCGGTGAGGCCGTGCTCGGCGGCATAGTCGCGCACCTCCTGGGTGATCTTCATGGAGCAGAACTTGGGTCCGCACATGGAGCAGAAGTGGGCCACCTTGGCGGAGTCCTTGGGCAGCGTCTCGTCGTGGTACTCGCGGGCGGTGTCCGGGTCCAGGCCGAGATTGAACTGGTCCTCCCAGCGGAACTCGAAGCGCGCCTTGGACAGGGCGTTGTCACGCCTTTGCGCTGCAGGATGCCCCTTGGCCAGATCCGCCGCATGGGCAGCGATCTTGTAGGTGATGATGCCGGTCTTGACGTCGTCCTTGTTGGGCAGGCCGAGGTGCTCCTTGGGCGTGACGTAGCACAGCATGGCGCAGCCGAACCAGCCGATCATCGCCGCGCCGATGCCGGAGGTGATGTGGTCGTAGCCGGGAGCGATGTCGGTGACCAGCGGGCCGAGGGTATAGAAGGGCGCCTCGTCGCAGTACTCCAGCTGCTTGTCCATGTTCTCCTTGACCAGGTGCATGGGCACGTGGCCGGGGCCTTCGATCATCACCTGCACGTCGTGCTTCCAGGCGATCTTGGTCAGCTCGCCCAGGGTCTTGAGCTCGGCCATCTGTGCTTCGTCGTTGGCGTCGGCGATGGAGCCGGGGCGCAGACCGTCACCCAGCGAGAAGGCGACATCGTACTGCTTGCAGATCTCGCAGATCTCCTCGAAGTGGGTGTAGAGGAAGCTCTCCTGGTGGTGGTAGAGGCACCACTTGGCCATGATCGAGCCGCCGCGGGAGACGATGCCGGTGACGCGCTTGGCGGTGAGCGGCACGTAGCGCAGCAGCACACCGGCGTGGATGGTGAAGTAGTCCACGCCCTGCTCGGCCTGCTCGATCAGGGTGTCGCGGAACACTTCCCAGGTGAGGTTCTCGGCTACGCCGTTGACCTTCTCCAGGGCCTGGTAGATCGGCACCGTACCGATCGGCACCGGCGAGTTGCGAATGATCCACTCGCGGGTCTCGTGGATGTTCTGGCCGGTGGAGAGGTCCATGATGGTGTCCGCACCCCAGCGGATGCCCCAGGTCATCTTGTCGACCTCCTCCTCGATGGAGGAGGTGACCGCCGAGTTGCCCAGGTTGCCGTTGATCTTCACCAGGAAGTTGCGGCCGATGATCATCGGCTCCGACTCCGGGTGATTGATGTTGCAGGGGATGATGGCGCGGCCGGCGGCCACCTCGGCGCGCACGAACTCAGGAGTGATCTCCTCGGGCAGGCGGGCACCGAAGCCCTGGCCGGCATGCTGATGGCCGAGGATGCGCTCCACCTCGGCGGTACCCAGGGCCTGGCGGCGCTGGTTCTCGCGAATGGCGATGAACTCCATCTCCGGCGTGACGATGCCCTGGCGGGCGTAGTGCAGCTGAGTGACGTTCTTTCCGGATTTGGCGCGGCGCGGCGTGCGGGAGAGGTCGAAGCGCAGCTGGGCCAGCGTCGGGTCGTTGGCGCGGCGCTTGCCGTACTCGCTGGTGGGGCCGTCGAGGAACTCGGTGTCACCGCGCTCTTCGATCCAGGCGCGGCGCAGCTCGGGCAGACCGCGGCGCAGGTCGATCTCGGCCTGCGGATCGGTGTAGGGGCCGGAGGTATCGTAGACCAGCAGCGGCGGGTTCTCTTCATCGACACCGGAGGTCTTGGTCGGCGACAGCGAGATCTCGCGGAAGGGTACGCGAATGTCGGGGCGCGAGCCTTCGACGTAGAGCTTGCGCGAGCCGGGCAGCGGCTGGATGGCGGCCTCGTCGACCTTGGCGGTCTCGGCGAGGAAGTGGGCGGTCTTGCTCATAAACTGGAATCCTTGATGCGTTGTTGTCGGTCAGGGGAGCGTCAGAGGCTGCGGTCGAGCCCCATCTGCCAGAAATCGATCTCGAGCCGGGTGGCATCGCGGAACACCTCGACGAGCTCGTCGAAACGTGCCGGGGTGACGTCGGCCAGGCGGTCGTCGAGCCATGCCAGTTCCGCCTGCATGGCGGCCTGGAACTCTTCGCCTTCGTACATGGCGATCCAGGCCTCAAAGGGGTTGGCGCTGCCGCGCACGGTAGCGTCCCGGGCATTGAGCCAGTTGGCGATCTCGCCGTAGCCCACCAGGCAGGGAGCCAGGGCCACGTGAAGGTCGAGCAGGTCGCCGCGGTTGCCGGTATCGAGCACGTAGCGGGTGTAAGCCATGGTGGCGCGGGCCTCGGGCAGCGCGGCCAGCTCCGCCTCGGAGATGCCCCATTCGCGGCAGTAGCCCACGTGCAGGCCGAGCTCCACATCGACGATGGCCTTGAGCCCTTCATGAGCCTGGCGCAGATCGGCCAGGGTGCGGCTCTTGTAGGCGGCCAGCGCATAGGCGCGGGCGAAGTGGATCAGGAACAGGTAGTCCTGCTGCAGATAGTGGCGAAAGGCGCCTTCATCCAGGGTGCCGGTGCCCAAGCCACGGACGAAGTCGTGCTCGATGTAGGCGCGCCAGTCGTCGTGGCAGGCGCGGGTCAGGTCGGTGAAGCGATAGCCCATCTTGCCTCCGGGTGTGAAGGGATCCGGAGCGCGGGCGAAGGGGGAAGAGTGGGTCAGGGCTGAAGCAGGAGGAACTGGTGCCTGGCCACCGCTTGATTCCTACGCCGGTACGAGCCGGATCAGGTTCAACGGGCCCCGCCGTGACGACGCGTCTGCAGCAGACATGTCGTATGGCGATCTCAGCCGGTTCCACCGGCACCCCGTCAAGCGTTGTGGCCAGTCTAGCAGGTCGGCGGCCGCTTTCCAGCCATCCGGGCCATTTGCTTCATTCCATCTGTTTTATTCCACCTGCACGTCCAGCCGTTCGAACCAAGCTTCGCTCTCAGGCAGCACCAGCTCGCTCTCGGGCAGTACCATCTCGCTGGCGGGCACCCCGCTGGCGTACCACGAGCGGGCGTTGCGCAGCTGCCAGCGGCGTCTGCCCTCGTCGATCTCGATGCCCAGCCGAAGCGGGCCATAGCGGGCGAAGGCGCGACCGGCAAGCTGGGAGTCGCGCAGAGCGAGGTTGGCCAGCAGCTCCAGGCGCTCGCCGCCCTGCACGGCGAGATTCTCCAGCCGTACGGTGTCGTCGTTCAGCATGACCCGAGCCTCGCCGTGTACCTCGCCGAGGGTGAGGCGTTCACGCAGCCAGCGTCGTTCGCGGGCGGCATCGACGAGCAGATTCACCAGCAGGCCGCTGTCGCGCATGGCCAGTTCCAGTTGGGCGTCGAGCTCCAGCGGCCGCTCCCAGCGCATGCGTCCCTCGGGCAGCTCGAGCCGCGCCCACCAGCCGTGGCTGAGACTGCCGCCGGCGTCCGCCAGGCGCACACCGTCGAGACTGAGCCGCGAGCCGGAGACGTCGAAGTCGAGACTCTCCAGGTCGCCGTCGGTGAGCCGGGTCTCCAGATGCAGAGCGCCCGCGAGAGTCTGCTCGTGCAGGGCGAGGCGGGCGTCCGGTGCATGCAGCTCCAGCCGGCCGCTGGCGCGCATGCCTTCGAGCTGCAAGTGAGTGGCGATGCGCGCCTGGCCGGCGAGCAGCTCGATGGCGCCGCCCTGGGGCAGGTAGTCGTTGAGCGCGGCGAGATCCGGCGCCACCAGGTGGGGAAGGTCGATGCGCGTACTCAGCTCGCGCAGCCCCTCGGGCAGATCGAAATGGCGTGCGCGGCTGTGAATCTCCAGCAGGCGGCCCTCGATCAAGGCGCCTTCGTCCGACTGACGGCGTAGGCCGAAGCGGGGCAGCGACAGGCTGAGCTCGGCGCCGGGGTCGTCGATCGTCACGATCAGCGAGCCGTCGCCGAAGGCCTCGTAGTGCATGAAGCGGGCGCCGAGCCGCTCGGAGTGAACGCGCAGCTGGCTGCCGGGCGTGGCTTCGCCGTCGCTGAAGCGTAGGTCGGCGCTCAGGCGTCCGCCACCCTGAATGGCCAGGCCGTGCTCGTCGGGCAGGAAGGCGTTGAGAAAGCTGAGCCGGTCGACCAAGCCGTCCAGCCGCAGCGTGCCGGAAAGCGGTCGGCGCGGCGCCTCGCTGCCGGGCCAGTCGAAGCCGCCCTGGAGACTGGCCTGACGGGCCACCAACTGGGTACGCAGGGGCTCGGCGCCGTTGGTCGCAGCATCGAGAGTCAGGCGACTACCGGAGAGGTCCAGGCGCTGGCGGGCGGGGTGGAGGTCGCGTAGCTCGAGGATCAGCTCCAGTTCCCCCTCGAACGCTTCCTGCAGCAGGCGACCACGAATGGCATCGCCCGACAGGGTGACCTGCCCTCGGGCGCGCTCCTCGTCGATCAGCAGTCGCCCATTGCTCCCGGCCTGGCCGCCGTGCAGCCGCAGCGGGGCCGTTGACGGCAGGTAAGCGTCGAGCACGCTGACGTCGGGGATGCGCGCGCCGCGCCACTCGATCTCAGCGGTGTCGGGGCGTGTGGCCTGTGAGTCCGCCTGAGCGGCGGCGGCAAGCGCGAGGTGCTCGGCTTGGAACAGCCGGCGGCCATCGCTGAGGCGGGTGAGGTCCACCTCGCCGAAGACGAGCTCCACGCTTGCCTCGGGGTGGGGCTCGCCGGAGGTCAGGGCCAGATGGGCGCGACCGTCGCCCTGGGTGTGAAAGTCGAGAAAGCGGGCGCCCAGCGCCTCGGATCGAACCTCGAGGCGGCTGCCGGGCAGCGAGTGGCCGTCGCGAACCTGGAGCGCGCCATCGAGCCGGCCGCCGCCCTGCAGGGCGAGGCCGCGCCCACCGAACAGCCCGCTGAGAAAAGGATCGAGTACGGCGAGATTGGCGACATGACCGCGCAGCTCCAGCTCCGCTTGCCATGGTGTTTCTCCATCACGCAGAGCGTCGTCGTCCAGTTCGCGCCACGCCAGCGGTGAGCGAAAGCGGGCGGTGGCCAGCGACAGGGCCGTGCTGAGCGGCTGCGCCTCGCCAGGGGCGGCCGCCTCGAGCTCGAAGCGCGTGCCGGAAACGTCCACTGCGCCGCGTTCCACGTCGAGCTCGACGATGGGCAGGTGCAGGCCGAGCCAGCCGGTCAGCGGCTGCTCGCCGAGGCGCACCGAGATGGCCTCTCCGGTGAGGTCGAAACCGCCGGCCAAGCGCTCGTCGTCATAGACGAGCCCGCCCTGTAGCCGTGCCGAACCGCCTTCCAGCGTCAGCGGTACGGGTGGCGGCAGGTAGCGCTCGAAGGCGGCGATGTCGAACGCCTCGGCGTTGCGCCAGTGCAGTTCGGCACGCCGCAGTTCGTCCGGCGGAGCGTACAGGCGCAGCACGGGGGTCTCAAGCGCCAGCCGGAACCCTTCGCCGCCGAGCAGCGGTTGGGCCGTGGTGGCGAGCGAAGCGTCGGGTGTCGCTTCGGTCATCTCGATGTCGTCGAGCTCAAGCGCCAGACGCGCGCTTTGCGCCACCTCGACCTCGACGGCGCCGGAGCCGTCGATGCGGTAGAGCGTTCCCGCTTCCAGCCAGTGGCGCTCATCGAGCCGCACGCTCAGGCGAGGGGAGTCCAGGCGCAGACGGCTGCCCGGCAGCACCTCGCCGCGCTTGATGGCGATGTCGCCGGTGAGGTCGCCGCGCCCGTCGATCTCGAGCCAGCCCAGCGCAGCAAGGTAGGGATTGAAAACGTCGTAGGCGTCACTGCGCCCGGCCAGGGCGAGGCTGCCGGAGACGAAGCGTGCCGCTTCGCTGCCGGGGTGTTCGGCCAGGATCAGCGGTGCCAGGCGCAGGTCGGCATCAAGCGTTACGCCTTCCACCAGTAGCGTATCGCCATGCAGCACGCTGCCCTCTTCCAGCTGCAGCGAGAAGCGCTCGGCGCCGATCTCGCCGGCGCGCCAATGAAAGCCGGCCAGCTTTAGGGTACCGCTGCCTGCAAGCCGGTAGGCGTCGAGGCTGGCCTGACGGATCCCCTCGGCTTCCAAGGTGCGAATGCTGACTTCACGGTCGAGCAGGGGAGTGAGGGCGAAACGCAGAGAGGCGCGTTCGGCCGCCAGGGTGAAGTCACGCTCGGCGGCGCTGCCGGCCAGGCTCAGCTGAGTGACCTCGAGCTGACCGGGAAAGAGCGTCCAGGCGCGCTCCCATTCCAGGGAGAACCGCGGCGTGCGGTCGAGCTGGGCACGCCCCCAGGCGCTGGCGAGCAGGGCATTGGCAGTGGCCAGATAGAGCGCGTAGAGCAGTGCCAGAAAAAGCACGAGCCATGTCAGCGCCTTGAGCGGCCTGGGGTGGATCATGGATGGCGTTCTCGTCCTTGAGGCATTCACCCCCCTGGGTACGAACGGCGGCAGCGTTCAGTAGAGCCGAAACTCCTGGTGGTTCGGCACGCCCTGCTGCTCCTCGATCACCTTGCGATAGCGCTTGTATTCCCACTGGTACTGGGCCGGGTCCAGGGCGATGGCGTCTTCCACGCAGGCGTTGACGCCGGTGGCCGATTGTTCCTCGTCGGTGTCATAGACGCGCTCGTCGGCGGCCAGGAAGTGGATGGCGAAGCCGCGCCCGGGAATGCGTCGGGCCACGCCGGTGACGACCCGGGCGTCGGTGCGTGCCACCAGCTTGGGTAGCAGGGTCGCGGTATAGGCCAGGCGGTGGTAGAAGGGCGCGAACACGCCGCTGCCCCAGTTGGGCTCCTGATCGGGCAGGATGCCCACCGCTTCGCTGCGCTTCAGCGCCTTGAGCAGGGCGGCCACTCCGCGCGGGTTGGTCGGCACCAGGCTTGCGCCCATGCGCTCGCGCCCTTGGCGGATCACCGGATCGAGTTCGGCGATCTTGGGCGGCTCGTACATGGCGGTGAAGGGGAAGTGGCTGGAGAGCCAGAAGTTGAGCACCTCCCAGTTGCCGAAGTGCGGGGCCAGCACGATCACGCCGCGTCCCTCGGCGCGGGCTTCGTCGAGCAGTTCGCGGCCGTGGATCTCGAGAATCGAGTCCTCTACCCGCTGCGGCTCGCCCATCCAGGCGAAACCCAGTTCGAGCATGGTGGCGGTGGAGTGGGTCAGGCTCACCCGGGCCAGCCGGCGGCGCGTGGCGAGATCCTGTTCGGGGAAGACCTCGGCGAGATTGATCTCGGTGACCTCGCGCTCGCGCCGGCTGAAACGATGCACCAGCGGGCCGGAAACACGTGCCAGGCGCCACAGCATGGCGGGGCGACGCCCGGCCAGGGTGCGCCACAGGGTGGCAATGGCGCGGCCTTGCAGGGTAGCGGAAGGGGGCTGCGACTCGCTCATGGTTCAGATCAGCCAGGCATCCACGTTGTCGGGCTCGCGGTGCTCCTGCAGGCGCTTGATGCCCTTGACGCAGCGCACCACCAGCCACACCACGGCCAGCAGCCAGGTCACGAAGCCGATCATCACCAGGGTGAGCACGCCGGAGATGGCAAAGTAGAGCACGGAGAGCCAGAAGGTACGGATCTGGTAGCGATAGTGCTCGTCGAACCAGTGGGGACCCTGGCCGCGATAGACATAGGCGATGACCACGCCGACGATGGCCGTCAGCCCCCCGCTGACCACGCCCGCCAGAAGCAGGGCATAGACGACGATGGGCAGGGTGATGTCGGGAGTGCCATTCGGTTCGATGACGTTGCGGCTATCGGGGCTGTCGTTCATGGGCCATCCAGTCAAACACGATTTGCCCCAATGATACCGGTCACGCGCGTCATTGCCAGCGGGGCCATTATTCCAGCGTTTCTTTCAGCGGCCGGCTGAGTTCGAGCAGGTTGCCGTCGGGGTCGCGCAGATAGAGCGATTCGATGGGGCCGGTGGCGCCCTGGCGGGAGACGGGGCCGAGCTCGACCTCCACGTCCAGCGCTTCGAGGTGGCGCTGGACCTCGTCCAATGGCAGCAGGCTGCGCAGGCACAGGTCCAGGCTGCCCGGCGTGGGCGTGGCGGCACGCGGCTCGATGTCGGTTGCCGTCCAGTGCAGGCGCAGGGCGATGTCGCCGAGCAGCAGATCGACTCGCTCACGATCGCGATAACGCACCTCGAGTCCGAGTACGCGAGAATAGAAATCCACGGCGCGGGAGATGTCGGTCACGGTGATGACCAGGTGGTCCAGACCTGACAGCATTGCCGGCCTCCTCGTTATGATGTGTTTTTTCGTCAGGCCATGAAGGATACGACGATGCCGACCTGCCCGCTATGCGCTAGCCCGCATTCGCGCCATTTTCATCACGATGCGCGGCGCGACTACTACCGCTGCGAGAATTGCTGGCTGGCTTTCGTGCCGCCTGAACAGCGTCTGTCGCCCGAGCAGGAGAGGGCGGTCTACGACCAGCACGAGAACCGCCCTGATGACCCCGGCTATCGGCGCTTCCTGTCGCGCCTGTTCGAGCCGCTACAACATCGGCTGGCGCCGGGAGCCAGCGGCCTCGATTTCGGCGCCGGCCCTGGCCCGACCCTGTCGCTGATGCTCGAGGAGGCGGGCCACCCAATGGCGATCTACGATCCTTTCTATGCCCCTGACACCGCCGTGCTCCAGCGCCGCTACGACTTCATCACCGCCACCGAGGTGGTGGAGCATCTGTTCGCCCCCGGGCTTGAACTTGCGCGGCTCGCGGCGCTGCTGCCAGCGGGCGGCTGGCTGGGGCTGATGACCAAGCGGGTGACCGACGAGGTGGCGTTCGCACGTTGGCACTACATTCTCGACCCCACCCATGTCTGCTTTTTCAGCGAGACGAGCTTCGAGTGGTTGGCCGAGCACTTGGACATGAGCGTCGAGTTTCCGGCCGCCGACGTGGCCCTGCTGCAGAAGCGGTAATGCAGGCTGTTTTTGGCCTGTCTTGCTGTTTTTCTGATCTAGAATGGTGGATTGCTCTGACTGGCAGAGAGGAAGAGGATTAAGCATTTGACACCGGCGCTGCCAAGCGTATGATTCGCGCCGCCCCACCCAAGCGTTGGCCGTTCGAATGCCAAACGCCAGGGAGATGGGCAGCGTTCCACGGCGTTTTCTGCCATCTTTCTTCCTTTGTACAGTCTACGGTTCTGTCGAGAGGCGCGCTGATGTCGCGGCAACTGCTGGCCATGGCCCTGGCCCCCCTGCTGGGTCTTTTCATTCTAGGTATCGGCAACGGCTTCCTGGCCACGCTAATCACGCTGCGGCTCGACGCCGCCGGCGAATCGCCGGTCGTGATCGGCTGGGTCTCCTCGGCCTACTTCATCGGCCTGGCGCTGGGGGCGATGTTCAACGACCGGCTGCTGCTGCGCATCGGTCATATTCGTGCCTACGGCAGCTTTGCCTCGCTGGTGGCTGTCACGGTGCTGCTGCAGGCGCTGATCTTCGACCCCTGGGCCTGGTTCGGCCTGCGCCTGATCGGCGGCTGGGCCACCGTGGGGGTCTATCTGGTCATCGAAAGCTGGCTGCTCACCTCGGGCGACCAGAAGGTGCGCGGCCGGCTGCTCGCCCTTTATATGATCTCGCTGTATGCCGCCGGCGTCCTCGGCCAGCTGCTGCTCGGTGTCACCGATGCCATGGGCGAGGCCGCGCCGTTCATGGTCATCGGCATGCTGGCCTCGCTGTCGGTGCTGCCCATGGCGATGATTCCGCGGGTCTCGCCGCTGATCGAGCACGCCGAACCGCTCTCGCCGATGCGGCTTATCGTCATGACCCCCACCGGGGTGATGGGCAGCTTCGGCTCGGGCCTGGCGGTCGCCGCCGTCTACACGTTATTGCCGCTCTATTTACAGCGCATCGGACTCACGGTGGCGCAGGTGGGGCAGATGATGGCGGTGGTGATCCTCGGCGCCATGCTGCTGCAGTACCCCCTCGGGCGTTGGTCGGACCGCCACGATCGCCAGATCGTGCTGATCATGATCGGAGCGTTCTGCACCCTGATCTCGGCCGGCATGCTGCTGCTGCCGCTTACCACCTGGGTGCTGGCGGCGCTGCTGTTCCTGCTCGGTGGCGGGGTCTTCGCACTCTATCCGGTGGCAGTGAGCCATGCCGCCGACCGGGCCCCGGCCGGAGCGCTGGTGCGCATGAGCCAGGGCCTACTGTTGATCAACGCCATCGGCTCCACGGTCAGCCCGCCGCTGATTTCACCGGCCATGGCCTGGGTGGGCGATGCCGGGCTGTTCTGGGCTTTTGGCGCTCTGGGGTTGTTCCTGGTGGGCTTCTTCACCTGGCGGCGCAGCGTGCGCCCGGCGCCGGTACCGGTGGCGCCATTCTCGCCCAATACTCCCATGTCGCCGGTGGGTGCCGAGCTCACCGTCACCGAAGAGCTGGTGCAGGGCGCTATCGAGCACGAGCACATGGAGGATCTCTCCAACGTGGTACCCGAAGTGGAGGTCGCCGAGCCCCTGGTTGGCCCGCCGCCACCGGACGAGCCGCATATCGTCTTTTATCATGGTGAGGATGACGTCCCGGCCGTGGAGCGAGAAAAGGAAGCGCTCGACAGCGATCCTCGACGCTGAAACTGCTGACCCTCTATGACGCCCGATGCCTTCGCATCGGGCGTTTTTCATGCGCCCATGAGAGCGGCACTGGCCACCAGGCTGCGACCTAGTGATAATGGCCAACTAAAAGTAGTATATCTACTATCGCTGTTATCATTTTTCCTGAGGTGCTTCCATGTTTCCCTTCGTCGCTCCCGTTCGTGACCTTCGCTTCGTGCTCGAGGAACTGCTCGAGCATCGCTCCCTCGATCTGCCCGGCTTCGAGGAAGCCAGCCCCGACCTGGTCGAAGCGGTACTGGAGGAGGCGGCCAGGCTCGCCGGCGAAGTGTGGGCACCGCTGAATGCCAGCGGCGACCGCCAGGGCTGCGTGCGGCGTGAGGATGGCGGCGTGACTCTGCCGGACGGCTTCGCCGAGGCCTACCAGGCTTATGCGGAAGGCGGCTGGAATGGCATCGGTGTGTCCCAGGCGTTGGGCGGCCAGGGTCTGCCCGAGGTGGTGGCGAGCAGCGTGCAGGAAATGCTCCACGGCGCCAACATGGCGCTGGGTCTGTGCCCGATGCTGACCGCCGGTGCCATCGAGGCGCTGGCCCACCACGGCAGCGACGCACTCAAGGAGACCTACCTGCCCAAGCTGGTCGAGGGCAGCTGGACCGGCACCATGAACCTCACCGAGCCCCAGGCCGGCTCCGATCTTTCCAAGGTGCGCACGCGAGCAGTTCCATGCCCTGATGAAGAGGGCGATCACTACCGCCTGTTCGGCCAGAAGATCTTCATCACCTGGGGCGAGCACGACGCCAGTGAGAACATCATCCACCTGGTATTGGCTCGTACACCTGATGCCCCCGAGGGCAACAAGGGTATCTCGCTGTTCTTGGTACCTAAATACCTGGTCAATGCCGATGGCTCGCTGGGGGAGCGCAACGACGTCACCTGCGCCTCCATCGAGCACAAGCTGGGCATCCACGGCTCGCCCACCTGCACCCTGAGCTTCGGTGAGAACGATGGCGCCATCGGTTACCTGGTGGGCGAAGAGGGACGCGGCCTGAATCACATGTTCACCATGATGAACGAGGCGCGTCACAAGGTCGGCATCCAGGGCATCGGTGTGGCCGAGCGTGCCTGCCAGCATGCCTTCGCCTATGCACTGGATCGCGTACAGGGCAGGGCACGCGGCGCCGAGGCCACCATCAGCGAGCATCTCGACGTGCGCCGCATGCTGCTCTCCATGCGCGCTCGTACCGATGCGCTGCGGGCGCTGGCGCTCTACTGCGCCGCCCAGCTCGACGTGGCGCGCCACGCGGCAGATGCCGCCGAGCGCGAAGCGGCCCAGGCAAGGGTCGACGTGCTGATCCCGGTGGTCAAGGCGTTCTCCACCGATCAGGCGGTGGAGATAGCTTCGCTCGGCGTTCAGGTGCACGGCGGCATGGGCTTCATCGAGGAGACCGGCGCCGCCCAGCTGCTGCGCGATGCCCGCATCGCACCGATCTACGAGGGCACCAACGGCATTCAGGCGCTCGACCTGGCCGGGCGCAAGCTCTCCCGCGACGGTGGGGCGGCGCTGAGTGGGCTGATCGACGAGGTCGAGGCCACCGCCAACGCGCTGCGCGAGAGCGGCGAACTTGCCGCCCTGGGCGAGAGCCTGGCCGCCGGTGCCGCCGATCTGCGTGCCGCCATGGCGCTGGTGCTCGAAGCGAGCCGCGACCCGCAGCGCGGAGCCGACGCCGTGCAGGCCTATGCTACGCCGTTCCTCAGCCTGGCCGGCCACGTACTGTGCGCCTGGCAGATGGGCCGGGCCGCCCTCAAGGCGCGTGCCGTCGAGGCGGGTGGCAGCAGCGACCCCTTCTATCGCGCCAAGCTCGCCGCCGCCGATTACGCTCTGCGTCAGTGGTTGCCGGTCGGGCGCGCCAACCGCAGCGTGATCGAGGCCGGCATGCAGAGTCTGGCCGACTATCGGGTCACGCTTCCCTGAGCCGTTACTCTACCGGCCGCCACGCCGGCGGTCGGTGGTCAGGACAGTACCTATAAGAACGATACCCACTCGGAGCCCACCATGAACGACAGCATCTTCGAACAGGACCTGCCCAAGACGCAGGCCAACTTCGTGGCGCTATCGCCGCTGACCTTCATCGAGCGCAGCGCTTCCATCTACCCGGACTACCCGGCAGTGATCCACGGCGACATCTGTCGCAGTTGGCGAGAGACCTGGAGCCGCTGCCGGAGGCTCGCCTCGGCGCTGGAGAAACGCGGCATCCAGCCCGGTGAAACGGTGGCCGTCATGCTGCCCAACGTGCCGGCCATGTTCGAGGCGCACTTCGGCGTGCCGCTGGCCGGCTGCGTGCTGAATACCCTCAACATCCGCCTCGACGCCGAGGCCATCGCCTACATGCTCGAGCACGGCGAGGCTCAGGCGGTGCTGGTCGACCCCGAGTTCGCCGGGGTAATCGAGGACGCCGTCTCGCGCCTGGCGATCAAGCCGCTGGTGATCGACGTGGACGATGCCCTGTACGAGGGTGAAACACGCCATATCGGTGAGCTGGAGTACGAGGCGCTACTGGCCGAGGGCGATCCGGAGTACGCCTACCAGCTCCCGGAGGACGAGTGGCAGGCGATCTCGCTCAACTACACCTCGGGCACCACCGGCAAGCCCAAGGGGGTGGTCTACCACCACCGCGGCGCCTACCTCAACGCGGTGAGCAACATTCTCGAGTGGGCCATGCCGCATCATCCGGTCTATCTCTGGACCCTGCCGATGTTCCACTGCAACGGCTGGTGCTTCCCCTGGACCATCGCCGCCAACGCCGGTACTAGCGTGTGCCTGCGCAGGGTCGATCCGAAGAAGATCATGGACCTGATCGCCGACGAGCAGGTCACCCACTTCAGCGGTGCGCCCATCGTGCTCAACGGTCTGGTCAACCTGCCGGCGGAGCAGAAGCGTGAGTTCGATCATCCGGTGAAGGTCACCACCGCCGGCGCCGCGCCGCCCGCCTCGGTGATCGCCGGGGTCGAGAAGCTTGGCATCGAGGTGACCCATGTCTACGGCCTCACCGAGGTCTACGGTCCGGTGACCGTGTGCGCCTGGCGCGAGGCATGGGACGAGCTGCCGCTGGAGGAGCGGGCCAGGATCAAGGCGCGCCAGGGCGTGCGCTACCACATGCTGGAAGCGCTCTGCGTTGCCGACCCCAACACCCTCGAGCCGGTGCCCAAGGATGGCGAGACCATCGGCGAGATCCTGATGCGCGGCAACAACGTGATGAAGGGCTATCTCAAGAACGAGGCCGCCACCGAGCAGGCGCTGGAGGGTGGTTGGTACCACACCGGCGATCTCGCCGTATGGCATGCCGACGGCTACATCGAGATCAAGGACCGTTCCAAGGACATCATCATCTCCGGCGGCGAGAATATCTCCACCATCGAGGTGGAGGATGCCATCTACTCCCATCCCGCCGTTGAGGAGGCCGCGGTTGTGGCCAAGCCCGACGAGAAGTGGGGCGAAACCCCCTGCGCTTTCGTCAAGCTCAAGGTGGGCTACGGCGAGGTCACCGAGGCCGACATCATCGAGCACTGTCGACAGCACCTGGCGCGCTTCAAAGTGCCCAAGACGGTGATCTTCACCGAGCTGCCCAAGACCTCCACCGGCAAGATCCAGAAATTCGTCCTGCGCGAAGAAGCGCGCAAGCAGTGAACGGGAGCAAGACAATGACACGACAGGCAATCGGTGTGGTTGGCGCCGGCACCATGGGGCAGGGCATCGCGCAGGTACTGGTGGCAAGCGGCTTTGCCACACGACTCTACGACGTGGCCGACGAGCAGCTGGGCCGCGCCCAGGCCGCCATCGACAAGGGCCTTGGCAGGCTGGTGGCCAAGGAGAAACTCAGCGAGGCCGAAAAGGCCGAGGCCATGGCGCGTCTGGAGACGACCACTTCGCTCGAGGCCCTGCGCGACTGCGAGGTGATCATCGAGGCCGCGCCCGAGCAGCCGGCGCTGAAGGAGAAGCTGTTTCGAGACCTGAGCCGCCTGAGCCACGATGCGATTCTGGCCTCGAACACCTCATCGCTGTCGCTGACCCGGCTCGCCGCGGTGTGCGAGCGCCCCGAGCGGGTGGTGGGCATGCACTTCTTCAATCCGGTGCCGGTGCTAAAGCTGGTCGAGGTGATCCGCGCCGAGCAGACTTCTGATGCCACCGCGGCGCGTATCGAGGAGTTGACCCGACAGCTCGGCAAGACGCCGGTGGCCATTGCCGACTCGCCCGGGTTCGCCGTCAATCGCCTGCTGATTCCGATGATCAACGAGGCCGCCTTTCTGCTGCAGGAGGGTGCTGCCAGCGCCGAGGACATCGACCAGTCGATGCAGCTCGGCGCCGCTCACCCCATGGGGCCGCTGGCCCTGGCCGACCTGATCGGACTGGACGTCTGCCTGGCGATCATGGAGGTGCTGCAGGAGGGCTTCGGCGATCCGAAATATCGCCCCTGTCCACTGCTCAGGCGCATGGTGGCGGCCGGTTATTTGGGGCGGAAGAGTGGGCGCGGCTTCCATATATACCAGTAAGCGACGATTCACTACTGCGCTCGATATTCTGATTGCCGGCGGTCCTCGCTCTCCTCATGTAGCAGGCTACACTCCGGGAGCTGCGGTCCGGCGGCAACCAGCCTCTCTTCGCTCGTGACGTGAATCGAGCGCTTCCTTTGCGCTAATTCACTCGACTTCACCTAACAGGGGATTGCCGACCAACCAAGCGTTCGCTAGGGTTGGTCGGTATCGTTCTGACTGCAAGCAAGGAGCCCCCATGAGCGAAAAGCTGATCGAGATGGTCGACAACGCCGGCGTCGTGCGCCTGACCATCAACCGCCCCAAGGCGCTGAACGCCCTCAATAGTGCCGTACTCACCGAGCTGGAAGCGCTGCTCACCGAGCTGGAGAAGCGCAGCGACCTGCGTGCCCTGCTGATCACCGGGGCGGGTGAGAAGTCCTTCGTGGCCGGTGCAGACATCACCGAAATGCGCACCAAGACCCCGGAGGAGGCGCGCGCCTTCGCCAGTCAGGCCCTGCGTACCATCAAGCGACTGGAGACGCTCCCGGTGCCGGTGGTCGCCCTGGTGAACGGCTTTTGTCTTGGCGGCGGCTGCGAACTGGCGCTGGCCTGCGACTGGGCCGTAGCCAGCGACAACGCAATCTTCGGCCAGCCCGAGGTGCTGCTCGGGGTGATTCCCGGCTTCGGCGGCACTCAGCGCCTGCCGCGTCGGGTAGGACCGGCCATGGCGCTGGATCTGGTCACCACCGGGCGCAAGATCGATGCCCAGGAGGCCCTGCGTATCGGCCTGGTCAACCGCGTGATGCCCCAGGCCGAGCTCGAGGCCTACGCCGAGGAGCTGACCAAGCAGCTGGCCGGCAACGGCCCGCTGGCGGTGCGCAGCGCCAAGCAGGCGGTGCACGATGGCATGGATCAGGACCTCGACAGTGCACTGGCGCTGGAGACCAGCCTGTTCGCTCTTGGCTTTGCCGGCAGCGAGCAGAAGGAGGGCATGAGCGCCTTCGTCGAGAAGCGCAAGCCCAACTTCTGATTCATCAGCGGTGCAGTAACGAGAGAGCGGCAGCGTAACGACGCTGCCGCTCTCGTTCGTTTACGCCGTGTCGGTTCAGGCCAGCTCGCGGCGCCGCCAGCGAAGCATGCCGGTGGCAATGGCGGTACCTGCCAAGGTAATGGCCATGCCCACCAGCACCTGCAGGCTGAGCCGTTCGTCCAGCAGCAGGTAGCCCCACAGCAGGGCGCTCACCGGCACCAGGAAGGTGACCGTCGAGGTGGCGGTAGCGCCGGCGCTGGAGATCAGCCCGAAGTAGAGCAGGAAGGCCAGGGTGGTGCTGAAGATGGCCAGGCCCAGGGCGTTGCCCCACGCCAGGCCGCTTATCGGCTCGCTGGGCCACAGCCACAGCCCGGGGATCAGCAGAATCAGCGCCGACATGGCGGTACTGCCGGCGGCCAGCACCCGTACCGGCAAGTGCGACAGGTAGGTCTTGGAGTAGTTGGTCGCCACCCCGTAGCAGAAGGTGGCGCCTACGGCGGCCAGAATGAACCAGCCGTCGCCGCCCAGGGCGAAGTCCAGCCGGTTGGCCGAGAGCACATACACGCCGAAGAAGGCCAGCGCCAGGCCCAAGTACTGCTGACGCTGTACCGGGGTGGTGAAGAACAGGGCACCGAGCAGGGCGGTGAATATCGGCGTGGTGGCGTTGATCAACGAGGTGAAGCCGGCCTCCAGGCGAATGGTGGCCATGGCCAGCAGCACGAAGGGCAGCACATGGTTGACCAGTCCAAGCAGCAGCAGGCCGCCCTTGTTCTCCCACACCAGCTTGAGATAGCGCAGGCTGAGCAGCAGCGGAAGCAGCAGCAGCGCACCGATGCCCATGCGCACCAGGATGAGCGGTACCGGGCCGAACTCGGGTACTGCCACGCGCATGAAGATGAACGACATGCCCCATAGCGAAGAGAGCAGAATCAGGCGCAGAGAATCGGCCGGCGTCATGCAACGGTCCTTGGTGTGCTGTGGCTGAATGACGAGCGTAAACGAAACGGCCGGGTGATAGATAGCCTTCTATCCATCAATAAACATGATGGTACACATCAACGCTTACCAGCTCGCTGGCTCAACCGATGACGATCCAGCCCTCGGCATCGACGCTCACCGGCACCGGGTCGAGCGCACAATCAATACCAAAGCCGCCTGTGCCCTCACCGGTACGGGTAGAGAAGGTGGCATCGTGATTGGTGCAGCGAAGTGACTCGCCGTCCTGGCTGAGAATGCGCGAGCCGCGCTGGTCGAGTGGCAGGTACTGGTGAGGGCAGGCGTTGACATAGCCGAGCAGCACATCGTCGAGGCGCACCAGCAGCAGCGGGAAGCTCCCTTTTTCACCCTGCAGGGTCAGGCTGTGGGTAGTGCCCACCGCCAACTCGTCGTGTCGAACGAGGCGCGTGCCAAGTGCGGGTGCGCTACGATACTGTTGCCAAGCCTGGGTCATGATGGTGTCCTGAAATGCAAACGGGCCGACATTGTCGCCAATGCCGGCCCGCCTGTCAGTGCTGCGAGTGCGGTCAGTCCTCGAGCTCGATCTCCTTGGCGAGGTGACGTTCGCCGTCGTAGTCGAAATCGATCTCGACTCTTTGTCCTTCTTCGAGATCGTCGAAGCTGCTCAGGCCGTCGTCATAATCGGTATCGTCATCGGTATGGAAGACAATGCCTTGAACGGTGAGGGTGCGCGCTTCGCGATCGAGCGACTCGATCTCGCCTTCGAGATCGTTGGCATGAGCGGCTGTCGAGAAGGTCAGCAGCAGGGCAGCAGCCAACAAGGCAAGACGTTTCAGCATGGTTCCTCTCCTTGATCCATGGTAGGGGCTTCAACAGCTTAATTAGAACGGTTCGCGAAAGCGAGTTACAAAATGTTCAGCAGAGGAAGCGCTGTGAAAATCTCGGAGCTCAACGTTTATCCGGTCAAGTCGCTGGGCGGTATCGGCCTGGAGCAAGCCACGCTGGGGGTGCGCGGTCTGGCCTACGACCGTCACTGGATGGTGGTCGATCAGGTGGGTCGCTTCGTCACCCAGCGGCAGCTGCCGGGCATGGCGCGAGTCTCGGTGCGTCTCGAGAGCGACTGGCTGGTGTTGGAACATCCCGAGGCGGAACCGTTGGCCATCGAGCTGGTGCATCGAGACCGGCCGCGGCTGACCGCCTATGTGTGGGACGACGCCTGTCAGGCCTTTGACGAGGGGGCCGAGGCCAGCGACTGGCTGACGGCGGTGCTGGGCGACCTGCGCGGCAGCAGCCTGCGTCTGGTGCGCTTCGACGAGGAGCATCGCCGCCCGGTCGAGTCGCGCTACCTGCAAGGTGAGGAGGCTCATACCGCCTTCGCCGACGGCTATCCGTTCCTCATTGCCTCGCAGACCTCTCTCGAAGCTCTCAATCGGAATCTGGCGCAGAAAGGGCTTGCACCGCTGCCCATGAACCGCTTCCGTCCGAACATCGTGCTCGAAGGTGCCCCCGGTTTCGCCGAAGATGGCTGGAGCGAGGTTGCCGCTGGTGATGGCAGGTATCGCTTCGGTCTGCGCAAGCCCTGTCAGCGTTGCAAGATCACCACCGTCGACCAGGCCCGCGGCACCATCGACATTCCCGGTGAGCCGCTGCAAACGCTGATTGAGATGAAGACCCAGCCGCTGCGTCCTGGCGCCTACTTTGGTCAGAACGCCACGCTTCTCCGTGGAGCGGGAGAGAGTCTCATGGTCGGGGATGAGCTGCAGATCGGCTAGAAGCGATAAAAAAGAAGCCCGCTCTCAGAGCGGGCATAAGCAAGGGACTCACGACTGCTGTGCAAGAACCGGCGTGAGTAACTTTAAGGTAGCGCTTTTTCATCAGTGAGAATGTCATCTATTCACTCTCTGTCTTGTAAGAGTTTGCCTACAACTTGTGTAGGGAACCGTCTCGTCGCTGAGTTCCGCTGCAGCTGAGAGGGGCTCGCTACGGTACACAGGCCTTGTATACAAATGTTGGCCGGCTATGATGGAGGCCCATTCCCCTTCAGGAGAGCTCCGATGAGCTTCTACGTTTACCTATCCGGCGAGATCCATACCGACTGGCGTGACGAGATCGAGCGCGGCGCCAAGGCCGCCGGTCTGGACATCGTATTCACCGCGCCCGTTACCGACCATGACGCCAGCGATGCCGCAGGGGACCACCTGGGACGTGAAAGCGACGCCTTCTGGCGCGACCACAAGTCAGCCAAGGTGAATGCCATTCGCACCAAGACCCTGATCGAGCAGAGCGACCTGGTGGTAGTGCGCTTCGGCGACAAGTACAAGCAGTGGAACGCGGCCTTCGATGCCGGCTATTGCGCCGCCCTGGGCAAGCCTTACGTGACCCTTCACGGCGAGGAGATCGTCCACCCGCTCAAGGAGGTCGATGCCGCCGCCATGGCCTGGGCAACCACCACCGAGCAGGTGGTCGAGATCCTGCGCTATGTGACGCGCGGCTGAGGCCGGCTAACCAACGCCAGGTGAGTTCATGACGATGAGTCGTGAGCCTGTCTCGCTGGCGTGACAACCGACACGACAGCGAGGCAGATGGCAGGCCGCTGATTTCTCCAATCTATTGTTGTCATTAATTTTTTTGGTTGGCATGCATGTTGCTGATACGGGTTGCCGTTCGCGGTAACCATAACGATATCAGGAGCATGTCCATGCCGATCAAACCTCTGACGGCCATTCTGGCCACCACCACCCTGGCCGCTGTCGCGCCGGTAACGTCGTTGCTGGCCAATGAGTCGGAGTGGGAAGACGAGTCGCTGAACGTCTTCATCCCTCACGAAAACGACAGGTTGATGGCCCTGCGGGTGGCAGCCGTCTACAACGACGATGAGATCCAGATCCGCTACGAATTCCCCACCGACAACCCCAGCTGGTACCACCAATATTGGATATATGAGGGCGGTGAGTGGGTGCGCTATGGCAGCGGTGCCCAAGGTCAGGACCCCCATGGCCTCTACGAGGACCGCATTTCGATGCTGCTCGACGACGGTTCGGTGGAGGGCTTCGAGCACTACGGTGGCTACATGACCGCTCATGAGGGGATGCGTACCCTGAGCAGCGCCGTCGATTCGAGCGAGGTGCAGGCGCATCCGGTGCTTGGTGAAGAGCTGGGACGCTCCGATGTGCGCAAGTATCTTCCCGGCACCCGCGATGCGGAGTCAGGCGAAGCTTCCTGGGATACGTTGAGAGCGGAGGAAGAGATCCAGGCCATGCAGGAAGCGGGGCACTTCCTCGACCTCTGGCAATGGCGTGCCCATCGCAGCCACCCGGTAGGCTATGCTGACAACAATTATGTGCTGCACTACCGGCTCAACAGCGAGGGGCGTGGCCCATTCACCGATAACTGGGACAGTGACGCGGAGCAGCCGGCCTGGATGTATGACCCCGAGCAGACGGGCATTACCCATCTCGAGCGGGACAGGCTGTTTGCTCAGGGTTACAGCCAGGACGATTGGTACTATCTCTCGGAAGACATCGCGGTGCCGTTCGACCCGGAGCGCGACTGGCAAGAGGGCGATGTCTTGCCCCAGCGCTTTCTGCGCGAGCCTGACGGTAGCCGCGGTGCGATTCGTGCTGCGGGAGGCTACGAGGATGGCGCATGGCGAATTCGCCTGACCCGCAGCCTCGAAGCCCCCAATCCGCTGGACAGCAAGACGCTGAGCGAAGGAGAAACCTACGATGTCGCCTTCGCCGTGCATGCCAACGCTTCCGGCGCACGCTGGCATCTGGTTTCTCATCCGCAGACGCTGGGGCTCGGAGTCGAAGAGGCCGACATCGTGGCGAGCCGGGTCGAGGGGCCGCTGGACCAAGCCGACGTGGAGTGGACCGAACTGCAGGTCTACTATCCTGGCCAGACTACCTGGCAATGGTTGCACGGCGCTGAGCATGCCGGCCAGCCCGCCGTGCAGACAGGCGAGATCGGGATTCGCGACATCCATCTGTCGCTGGAGGAAATCGCTCGCTTCGCCGTCGAAGTAGAGCGTCAGCGTGTCGAGCAGCAGAACTGATCCATAGCGCCGCTTGACTTCCATCGAGCGCCTGGCAACGGAGGCCGATCCTTGCCAGGTGTCAACCAGACAGCTGTCATGACTCTGAGACGCTCACCATTGCTGACCTTCCTGCTGGCCGCCGTGCTGCTGGTCGGAACGCTGGTGAGCGTATCCGGCCTGGTGGCGACTCGGTTCTTTCAACATGCCATTCTGGAGCGGGAAAGCCAGCTGGTGAACGAGTTGGCCAGCTCGCTGCTGGCCGAGCCTGCCGAAGGCGAAGCGACGCTGACCGCTGGCTTTCTCGACAAGCAGCTGCATCATCTTCTTGCCTTGGATGACATCCTGCGCATCAACGTCTTCAGCGCCGAGAAGTACCTTCTATGGTCCAGCGAGAGCGACATCATAGGGCGACGAGCCAGAAACGATGCCCCTCTCGGGCGTGCCCTGTCCGGCGAAGTCGTGCCGGTGACCCAGCCGTTCCAGCGCGCATCGCACCGGGACTGGAACCCCAAGGCCGATGTCATGGAAGTCTATGTGCCGATCCGGTCGGCGGGCGCTAGCCAACCTCTGGGGGCGATGGGGATCTATCGGGATGCCGGTCAGATCAACCAAACGCTGACACGGGGTGCCATGCTGATCTGGGGCTCGGCCGGGCTGGTGGGTGTGCTGCTGATCGCGATCATCACGACGCTGCATGGCATGCTGCTGCATCGTCATCGCGCGGCTCTGGCATCGCTGGGGTCGCTGGACGAGAAGCATCGGCGCATCGTGCAGCTGGAAAAGATGTCGGCGCTGGGCAAGATGGTGGGCGAGGTCGCTCATCAGGTGAACAGCCCTCTGGTGGGGGTCGTCAACAAGGCACAGCTGGCCGCTCGCCGGCTCGACGACCCGGAAAGAATCAGGGGCTACTTGCGCGATATCGAGGCGGCGGGCAAGCACTGCGCCGAGTTCGTCAAGCGGCTGCTCGACCTCAGCCGGGTATCGCGCTTCGAGAAGGAGTCCGTGGACCTCAAGCGGGTCGTGCAGGAGGCGGTACAGCTGGTCTCCCAGGGCAGCGGCATTGGTGGCGTCATTGCGCTGGCGCTACCTGCACATGAAGCCAGGGTAGATGCAGACCCGGTGTTGCTACGCCATGAGCTGTTCAACTTGCTGCGTAACGCGACAACGGCTTCTCCTGCGGACGAATCCGTCACGGTGAGGCTGTTCTTTTCCGATACGAAGCACTGCTGGTGCATCGATGTGGAGGACCAGGGGCCTGGGGTGCCGGAGCCCATGCGCGAGCAGATATTCCAACCCTTCTTCACCACGAGCCGCGATGGCAACGGCCTCGGTCTGGCGGTGGCCAGCACCGTGGCCAATCTGCACGGTGGAACGCTCGAGGTGATGGATGGTGATGAAGGTGGAGCGCTGTTCCGGCTGGCGATCGCGGCATCGCCGACCGGCAGCCTGACCGAGGAGTGGAGATGAAGCGGCGGGCGCTGATCGTCGACGACGATGTGAATACCTGTGACCTGCTCCAAGAGCTGGTACAGGCTCAGGGGCTGGAAGCCGAAGTGGCCGGCAACGTGCAGCGGGCAAGGGAACTGACGGCACGATGTCGCTATAACCTGCTGCTCGTCGATCAGCGCCTGCCCGATGGCAATGGGCTGGATTTCGTGCGTGAACTCAATGTCAGCCAGACCCGACAGGTCGCGGTGCTGATGACCGGCTTCGTCGATGTACGCGATGCCGTCAGTGCCATTCGCGAAGGGCTTTTCGACTATCTCGAAAAGCCCTTCGAAAGTCTCGATGCCCTCGAAGCCGTGATTCGCCGGGCGCTGGCCTATGACACGGCGCTGTGCGAAGCCGATGCCTACCGGGAGATGGTCGCCACCGTCAGCGGCCACGACAACCTAGTGGGGCAGTCGCCGCCGATGCAACAGCTGATGAAACAAATCGCCCAGGTGGCACCGCTGGATACCACCGTGCTGATCGAGGGAGAAAGTGGCACCGGCAAAGAGCTGGTGGCGCGCCTGCTGCACGGCGGCAGTCCACGCAAGCGCAGCCCTTTCATTGCGGTCAACTGCGGAGCGCTCACCGAAGAGTTGCTGGAAAGCGCGCTGTTCGGCTATGAGCGGGGCGCTTTCACCGGTGCCGAGCGCACCACGCCTGGCTTTTTCGAGGCAGCCAGCGGTGGCACGCTGTTTCTCGATGAGATAGCCGACATGAGCCCACGGCTGCAAGCGGCCCTGCTGCGTGTGGTTGAAGAACGCTGCTTCAAGCGTCTGGGCAGCCAAGCGGTGCAGGCGGGCGACTTCAGGTTGGTCTGTGCCACCAATCAGCCCCTGGAGGGGTTGGTGGAAAAGCAGCGCTTTCGTGAGGACCTGCTGTGGAGGCTGAGTGTGGTGACCTTGCGTACACCGCCTCTGCGTGAGCGACGCAGCGACATCGCCACCTTGGCCAGCTACTTCCTCGATCAGTTGAACCAGCGCTATGGCCGTCAGGCCGGCCCGCTGACGCCGGATGCCCTGGAGGCGCTGGAGAGTGCCCAGTGGCGGGGAAACGTGCGGGAATTGCGGCACGTCATCGAGCGGGTGGTTGCCCTGCAGCCGCTAGGGGCAATCACGGCTTCGGACCTGTTCGATACGGTTGGTCGTAGGCGTAGTCGCGGGCCCAACTGGGGCGGATGGCAGTTGCCGTTGGACTATACCGAGGCCAAGGAGCAATTCGAACGGCTCTGGCTCGAGCGCCTGCTTGAGGCTGCTCAGGGTAACGTCTCGGCGGCAGCCCGTATGAGCGGCCTGGCGCGGCAGAACCTCTACACCCGGCTGCATCGCTACCGCAAGATAGGGGCGGGAAATGAAGGGGGAGGTGCTTGATGCTAGGCACCGACAGGATGAGGCGCAACTGGACGAGGCTGGAAGGACCAACGGCAGCAGCCAGCCCATGGGCCCCAAAGCGGGAGCGCTTGCGACTCGCTTGCGAGCATGGAAGACTAGGCGCGACCCTGGCCTACACCCGGTTGATCCATTTCGATGCGTTCTCGTCCTTTCGCCTGGCTGCTCTGTCTACTCTTCGGCATCGTGCTTACGCTGCCGCAGGTGGCCATGGGCGCCTGGAAGTACGCTGACGCTGATTGTCAGGCGAGCCCCCCTTCGGCATTGGACGCTGCTGTCGTCTTCGAGCTCGACAGCAGCCAAGCGCAAGGGGGCGAACAACCTGCCTGTACCAGTGCCACGCCGGTTTGCTCCAGTGCCGGCCTCTCGCTTCCCTCACTGGCCCCGCGCTCGCTCGAGCCTCGTCGCCCCGTCGATATGGCACTCCTCCACGCCCCTCGCGAGCGGCCGGAGCGTCCACCGCGGGTATAGTGCCTGCACCTTTCTGAATGATGCTTGCCAGCACAGCCGTGTCGTTGCGCACGGCATTGGATTTGGAATGTCGGTACTCAGCGGCATTCTCACCTGATTTGCCGCAGGTGTGGTGGCTACGGCCAAACTCCTGCAAGGAGCACGATCAAGATGAACTATCCCGACATCGACCCGGTGGCCATTGCCATCGGTCCGCTGCAGATCCACTGGTATGGTTTGATGTACGTGGTGGGCTTCGTGGCCGCCTGGCTGCTGGGGCGTCATCGTGCCCATCGCCTGGGGCTCACCCATGACGACATTGGCGATCTGCTGTTCTATGCCGCCATCGGGGTCGTCGCCGGTGGCCGCCTGGGGTATGTGCTGTTCTACGGCATGGAACAGTTCCTGGCCAATCCGCTGTGGGCCTTCAGGCTCTGGGATGGGGGGATGAGCTTTCACGGTGGCCTGATCGGTGTGCTGCTGGCGGCGCTGCTGTTTGCGCGCAAGAAGAATCTCGCTTTCTTCCAACTGACCGATTTCATCGCACCGCTGGTGCCGATAGGCCTGGGCGCCGGGCGCATCGGCAACTTCATCAACCACGAATTGCCGGGGCGTGTCAGCGATCTGCCCTGGGCCATGCCGTTCCCGCACCTGGGGCCGGAGCCGCGCCACCCTTCGGCGCTCTACGAGTTTGCTCTCGAGGGGGTGGTGCTGTTCGTGGTGCTGTGGTGGATCTCGAGTCGCCCCCGGCGCAGAGGCTTGGTGTCAGGGCTGTTCCTGCTGCTCTACGGCGTCTTCCGCTTTGCCGTGGAGTTCGTGCGCCTGCCCGACGCTCATATCGGTTTCATCGCCTTCGGCTGGGTGACCATGGGCATGCTGCTGACCCTGCCGATGATCGCCGCCGGCGCCGCGCTCATCGTATGGTCGCGGCGTCAGGCTCGCGATGAGCAAGCCGCGGCGTCGACTTCCGTACAAGAGGCGAGTTGATGGTCGCCTGGCTGACGCGCACACGACCCCGGGGGCGTCGCTCCTGGGGCAAGCTGGCCATTTTCATGCTGGTGGCGCATGTGGTGGGGTTGTTCTCGTCGGTGGAAGCGCTGATGTCGAGCCGCACGTCCCAGGGGGCAATCGCCTGGATCGTCTCGCTCAACACCATTCCCTACGTCGCGGTGCCGACCTACTGGATCTTCGGGCGCAACACGTTCGAAGGCTATGTCACCTCGCGGCGTGACGAAGATTCCGAGCTGGCCCGAGCCCTGGCGGACAAGCTGGGCGAGCTGCGGGCGCATGGTGTCTCGTGGCCGCAGGAGCATCGTCACTTGGCCGGCGTGGAGCAACTGGCCAAGCTGCCTTACCTGGGCGGTAACGAAGCCACGCTGCTGATAGACGGTGAGGAGACCTTCGCCAGCCTCTTTGCCGGTATCGACGCCGCGGAGCGCTATCTGCTGGTGCAGTTCTACATCGTGCGCAACGACGACCTCGGCCGTGAGCTTCAGCAACGCCTCATTGCCAGGGCCAGCGAAGGTGTCGAGGTCTATTTCCTGTACGACGAGATCGGTAGTTACAAGCTGCCGAACGCCTATCTGCAGGCACTGCGCGACGCCGGGGTGAACGTGCACCGATTCCACTCGACCCGTGGGCCGGGCAATCGCTTTCAGCTCAACTTTCGCAATCACCGCAAGATCGTGGTGGCCGATGGTGCGAAGGCCTGGGTCGGCGGTTTCAACATCGGCGATGAATATCTGCACGGGCATGACAAGTTAGGCCCCTGGCGGGATACGCACCTCAAGCTGGAAGGGCCGGCAGCGCTGGCGTTGCAGCTCGTCTTCATCGAGGACTGGCACTGGGCCACCGAGGAGGTCCCCGACCTGCCATGGGAGCCGTCCGTGCCTTCGGTCAACGGGGTGCCGGCGCTGATTCTGCCCACCGGCCCGGCGGATCGCTTCGAGACCGCCAGCCTGATGATCCAGCAGGCGATCCATTCCGCGCGCGAGCGGATCTGGATTTCGAGCCCCTATTTCGTTCCCGACGAGGGCGTGCAGGGCATGCTCAAGTTGGCGGCGTTGAACGGCATCGATGTCAGAATTCTGATACCCGAGCGGCCGGACAATCTGCTGACCTTCTATGCGGCCTACGCCTTTCTGGGGCCGCTGATCGACGCTGGGGTTGAAATTCATCGCTATCAGGAGGGCTTTCTGCACGGCAAGGCGTTTCTGGTGGACGACGCCTGGGCCGCCGTAGGCACCGTCAACCTCGACAACCGCTCCTTCCGCCTCAACTTCGAGGTGACAGCGCTGATCATGGATCGGCAGTTTGCCCGCGATGTGGAGGCGATGTTCGAACGGGACTTTGCCAGATCGCGCCAGATGACGGTCGAGGACTTACTCGACCGGCCGCTTTGGCATCGCGTCGCCGGGCGGGGCGCCTATCTCTTTGCCCCCGTATTGTGAGCCGGCGCACGGAGAAGCCTAAGCCCGTGAGGTGTCGAATTTTGCAGAGGATCGTTATGATAGGGGCAATTTTCATTAGTTTACTAAAGATAGACAGGCAAGAGGCAATGCTATGAATCTTCATGCAGTGGTACGTGAGCGCAACTGGCCCTTGCGACGCCAGACCTGGCTGTCCCTTGGCCTGGGCATATTGGCCACCGTTCTGCTGGCCGGGATGAGCTGGGCCGAGGAAGATTCGGCGGAAAACGGCAACGAGGCGGAGCAGGAGTGGCCCAAGGGGCACTACCCCTTGCCCGAGCGGGGCGATGTCATCGGTAAGGATTACATCGTCGAGGCGCGTGAAGACGAGACGCTGATCGACATCGCGCGTGCCAACAACGTCGGCTACGAAGAGATCCGCCGTGCCAACCCCGACGTCAGCGTGTGGATGCCGGGCGAGGGCACTGAAGTGCTGATTCCTGGCCGCTTCATCCTGCCCCCGGTGGAGCGCAAGGGCATCGTGATCAACGTGGCCGAGCTCAGGCTCTATTACTACCCGCCGACGAGAGAAGGTGAGACACCGCGAGTCGAGACCTATCCCATCGGTATCGGTCGCGAAGGCTTCGACACGCCGCTGGGTATCACCAAGACCACCATGCGGCTCAAGGACCCGGCCTGGTATCCGCCGCGTTCGGTGCGTGAGGAAGCGGCCGCTCGCGGCGAGACGGCGCCCGCGGTGGTGCCGCCGGGGCCGGACAACCCCTTGGGCAGGCATGCCATCCTGCTCGACATCCCCGGCTATCTGATTCACGGCACCAACCAGCCTGACGGGGTCGGCATGCGGGCCAGCCGTGGCTGCGTGCGCATGTTCCCGGAAGACATCGAGTCGATCTTCGACCGTGTGCCGGTCGGCATGCAGGTACATCTGATCAACCAGCCGATCAAGGCAGGTTGGGACGGCGACACGCCCTATGTGCAGGTCTACGAGGCGCTGGGCGAACAGGAAACCGGCATGGCCAATCTGATGGAAACGCTGGCCATGCTGCAGCGTGACGACGACGAGCCGACCACGGCCCTGAACTACGAAATGCTGCGTGAACTGCTCGAGAACCCCAGCGGTGAGGTCATTGCCCTGACGCCGGCTCCAGAGCCGGAGCCTGAGGAAGAGGAGCCTGAAGAGGAGCATCTGCTGTGGCGAGAGCTGGCGGTATAGTTCTGGTCAAGGCAGAACGAATCGGGCGCCCTTGGGCGCCCGATTCGTTTTCAGTGCTCATGAGCCTGGGCGTACTGCTCATCCGCCAGGCCATGGCGAATGTAGTGCACCACGGACCAGATCTCGTTCTCGTTCAGCTTGGTGCCGAAGCGTGGCATGGCGCTCTGCGGATTGCCCGCGCCGATTACCCAGGCGTATTCCACAGCGCCATGGGCCGGCCCGTGCAGGGCCAGGTTGGTGGGGCTGGGATCGAAGTAGGCGACGGCGGGCGCCAGGCCATCGCCTTGGCCCAGCGGGCCATGACAGGCGGAACAGAACTGCTCGTACACCCGCTGCCCCATCGCCAGAGTCGCCGCGTCGAGCGGCAGGGGATTCTCCTGCACTACCCACTCGTCGGGAATTTCCCTGTCGTGAGTATGCTCATGGGCGTGCTCATGACCATGACCCGCGTGGCTCGCTTCCTTGTCGTGGTCATGACCATCATTGGCGTGGTCGTGGGTGGCATCGCTGCTCGCTCTGGCATGATCGTCGTGGTCGTGGTCGTGGTCGTGGTCGTGGTCGTGGTCGTGGCTCGCATGCTCGTGCAGGCCATGATCGTGCGCATGGTCTGCATGGTCTGCATGGCTCATGCTCTGCTGCGCGGCATGCGCATGCTCCGACTCGTCGTGCGCGAAGCCTTGAGGGACCAGCGCTCCGGTCAGCAGCAGGCCGACCATGAGCGCGGTTGCTCGTGCCGTGATTCTTGTGCTGGTGCAGTTGGTGTAGTGCTGCCCCGACAGGAAGGGGCTTGCTGCGGTGAGGATGGTGGCCATGATGGGCTCCTGATAAACGGCATACGAGGTCATGGCGCTGTCGCGCCGGGTCGCTAGCGGCAAAATCAGGCAGCTCTGGGAGGTCGCTCATCCATGAAGCAGGGCGGAGTGGGCCGGGCCCCGGTGGGGCAAGGGGGCCGCGTCGTCAGGGCAGGCACGTTCAGGGTCGCAGCGAGCGGCATGGCCCCACTCATGCAGTGGCTGCTGCTCAGGCAGCTGGCCTGACACTCGTTCACATCGGCGTGGGCCGTCTGGCCGCAGGCGGGCTGCTCGTCTCGAGCGCCATCATGCTGGGCATGGGAAGCATCGCGCACAGCGTCGAGGCCGGCCAGAGCCGTTGAGCCTGCCGACAACGACAGGACCAGGCACAGGCTGACCAGGACAAGCAGTGTTCTGCGCATGAGCGGCTGATATCCGATGGAGTGTTACCCGCTCATCATCGCGACGCGAGGCAGGGCAAACAAGCGCCGCCGGCCCGCAGGCCGCGAAAAGTCACGATTTCCTGATCTCGATCAGCCGTCCATCCGGTTCGCCTAGTGGTCATTGGACACGCCAAGGTGTGTGCAGGACCCAGGTTGCGGCGATTCTCCCGAGCATGAAATACTCCGTTCACCACTGGCTCATAAGTCTCTACATTTCATGCGTCGATTCTCCTGGCACTGGCTGCTAAGCCTGTCCATGGCCCTCATGCTGGCCATCGTGCCGCCCGTGGTTGCCGGTGGGCACCACGGCGATGCCGACTGCCTGCAGAGCCTGGTCGGTCAGGAGCAGCCGATGGCCTGGGAAATGACCGATCCGGATGAGCCGCATTCCTCCGCAGCGTCTCCCTGCTGCTTACCCTGTCTGCAGTGCGGAACCGTCGTGATGTCGTCGAACGGTCACGCCTTGGCGTCCTCATTGGTCTTGTTCGGTGCCGTTCCCGACACTCCTTTCGGGCCGCCGGATCCCATCGAACGTCCTCCTCGGGTCTGAACCTCTTTCCCCCCTGATGGCGCCGCGGATGATCGATTCGCGGTGAGAGCGTACATGTCTCGAGGACAAGTCAATGAAACGCCGTGAATTCCTGGGCTACTCGGCGCTGGGCGCGCTGTTGCTTTCCACGGCTGGCACCATGGGTTACGCCCTGTCTCGCCAGCACCCCCATGGGGCATCGCCTGCCAGCCTCGCCGCCTTGCCGAAGGGCGGCCAGCCGCTGCAGCCTCTGCCTCGGATCGCCAACTTGAGCGAATCTGCCGGCCGCTTTCGCAGCGTGCTGACGCCTGGCCCTCACAGCGTGCCCCTGAGCGATGAGCTAGAGGCCAGGCTGTGGCTCTACAACGGCAAGGTGGCGCCGCTGATCGAGGTGCGAGAGGGCGATGAGCTGGATATCACCCTGATCAACGAGCTGGAGCAGGAAACCACCTTGCACTGGCACGGTGTGCCGGTGCCGCCGGCGCATGACGGCGCTCCCTGGGACGCCGTGGCGCCGGGTGAGTCGCGCCAGTACCGCTACAACTTCCCCCAGGGAAGCGCGGGCCTGCATTGGTTCCACCCCCACCCTCACGAGGGCACGGCCAGACAGGTGGCGCATGGCCTGGCGGGAGCGCTGCTGGTGCGGCCCGCCGAGGATGTGCTGCTAGCCGAGGTGGAGGAGCACCTGCTGGTTATCAGCGACCTGCGCCTGAGGGCGAGTGGCGAAATCGCAACCCACACCGCCGAGGACTGGATGAATGGCCGCGAGGGCGAGCTGCTGCTGGTCAATGGCCAGCGCGAACCGCGGCTCGATGTGGCGCCGGGCACTACCTTGCGCCTGCGGCTTATCAATGCCTGTGCGGGACGCTATCTGCGCCTGCGTCTGGATGAGCATGAGCTGATCCTGATCGGCACCGACGGCGGACTGATAGAGCGGCCGCAGCCGCTGGAGGAGCTGCTGCTCACCCCGGGCGAACGGGCTGACCTGCTGGTGCGTGTCAGTGAGCGGGCCGAGGGACACTTCCAACTGGCCAGCCATCCCTACGAGCGTGGCTGGATGGGCGACAGGCCGCCCCATCTGGACGAAGTGGCACCGCTGCTGGCGATTTACACTCTCGACTCGGACGCTCGTGCCCCCGTCTCGCTGCCCGAGCGCCTGGGGCGTGTCGAGCCGTTGGGCGAACCGGCAGTCCAACGCCGGGTGGCGCTCACCGAGGTGATGCCGGGCCATGACGATCACGGTGCCGGCGATAGCGATCCACATGCCGCTCATGGTGATCCGAATACTGGCCATGGCGATCCGCATGCCGGCCACGGCGGCGGCAGCGGCAGCCATCATGGTACCCATGGACCTGGGAATGGGGTTGACCATGCCATGGATGAAGCGGCTGAGCGCCCCGAGGTGGATTTCCTGATCAACGGTCGTGCCTTCGCCATGGATGAGATCCTGTTCGAAGGCAAGGTGGGCGAGGTCGAGGAGTGGGAGGTCTTCAACGACTCCCACATGGACCACCCCTTCCATGTGCACGGCACCCATTTTCAGGTGATCGCCACCCGCGATGCCGATGCCGATGGCGAGGGTGAGGGCGAGGGCGAGTGGCAGGAGGCGCCTTGGCTGGCCTGGAAAGACACCGTCAATCTGGCACCTTATCAGCGCCTGAAGCTGCGAATGGTGTTCCGTGAACCGGGTGACTGGCTGTTACATTGCCACATCATCGAGCACGAGGAGCTCGGCATGATGGCGACGATTCGCGTGAGCTGAGCCATCGGGGCACCTCTGGCGCCATGTCGCAGCTGCGCATGGCGCCAGAGCGGACATCCTTATTTCGGCAACGGTTCCACCAGCCCCAGCGCCACGCAGATGCGTACCAGCTCGGCCAGGTTGCCGGCGCCCAGCGCCTTCATGCCTCGCAGGCGGTAGATCTCCACCGTCTTGGCACTGACGTCGAGGCGCTCGGCGATCTCGCGGCTGGTCAAGCCTTCGGCTACCAGCGCCAGGATCTTTCGCTCCTTGGGGCGCAGGGCGTCGTAGCGAGCGCGCAGGGTGTCGATGCGCTCGCTCACGGCGCGCTGGCGCTGATACTCGGCGAGCGCCTGCTGCACGGCATCGATCAACTGCTGCTGGTTGAACGGCTTCTCGATGAAGTCGAAGGCGCCGGCCTTGAGGGCAGCTACCGCCATGGGCACGTCGCCGTGGCCGGTCATGAAGATCACCGGGGCGATAGCGCCGCGCTCCAGCAGGCGCTGCTGTACCTGCAGGCCGGAGAGTCCGGGCATGCGTACGTCGAGCAGTACCGCATCGAAGCGTTCGGGCTCGGCGGCGAGAAATGCCTCGCCGTCGGCAAAGGCGCGGGTGGCCAGGCCTACGGAGTCGAGCAGCCAGGCCAGTGAGTCGCGCAGCGCCTCGTCGTCGTCGACCACGGCGATACGGGGGGCACGGGTAGGCTCGGTCACGGCTGGCTCCGGGGCGGCTTGCTGCGGTGGATGGGGCTTGGTTCGGCCAGCAGTGTACCGGTAAAGGTGGCGCCCTCGGAACCGTCGGTGAGGTCCAGGCTGCCGCCCATGGCTTCCATCAGCGAGCGGCTGATGGCAAGGCCCATGCCGAGGCCCTCCGGACGGCTGGAGTGGAACGGTGCGAAGATAGCCTGAGCGTCGTCGTCGGTAACGCCGGGACCCTGGTCGCTGACGCTGAAGGTCACCTCGCGCCGGCCGCTGCGTCGTGCGCGGATCTCGACCCGCACGGCGGCAGGCCGTTCGCGGCTCGCTTCCAGGGAGTTGAGCAGCAGATTGACCAGCACCTGCTCCAGGGCGATGGGGTCGGCCATCACGCGGGGCAGCGTTTCCGGCAGGTCATGGGTCAGGCTCACTCCGGCCTGCTGGTACTGCCACTCGCACAGCCGACAGGCGGCATCAACCACCTCGGACAGCATCACCGGGCGCGGGCGGGTCTGCCCCTTGCGCACGAAGGTGCGAATGTGGCGCAGCCGCTGCGCCAGTCGCTGTACCTGGGTATCGATCCGCTCCAGCGGCAGGGCGAGATCGCTGGCCGGGCGATTCGGATCGGCACGCAGTTGCAGCAGCGCGCCGCTGACGTAATTGGCGATGGCGCCCAGCGGCTGGTTCAGCTCGTGGGCGATGTTGGAAGCGAGTTCACCGGTGGTGGCCAGGCGGTTGGCATGGGCGATCTGCTCCTGGTGGCGCCTTGCCTGGGCCTCGGCGGCCTTGCGCAGGCCGATGTCGCGATTGAGTAGCGAGAGGTGGTCAGGCTCGGCGCCGGGGCCGCGGTGGGCCAGCACCACGCTGAGTACCGGCACCGGCCCCTTGGGGCCCGGCATCTCCAGCTCGCCGCTCCAGGAGCCGTAGCGGGCCACGGCGGGCAGCACGATCTCACGCAGGATGGCAAGCGATGCCGGGGTATAGGCCCGTTCGAGCCGGGCATCGAGCCCTTCGCGCGGCAATCCCAGCAGGCGTCGCGCCGCCTCGTTGGAGTAGAACAGCCGCTCGTCGCCGTCGCAGAACAGCACGTAGTCGGTGGTCGATTCCACCACCCGGGCCAGGCGCTCGCGATTGGCCTCGGCGTGAATGCGCCGGCCCACGTCACGGGAGACGCAGAGCACGTCGATCAGCTCGCCGGTGGCCGGGTCGCGGCGGGTGCGGCTGGTGGTCTCGAACCAGACGTAGTGCCCGTCCTTGGCGCGGAAGCGGTAGGTCTGTTGATAGAAACCGTCGTGGTAGTAGACCCGCGGCGACTTGTTGAGCAGGTCGGCGAGATCGGATGGGTGGAACAGGTCGTAGGCCGAGACGCCGCTTAGCTCCTCGGGCTCGTAGCCGAGCAGGTCGCGGGCGGCCTGGGAGGCGTAGAGGAAGGTGCCGTCGCGGGCGTGACGCGAAATCAGGTCGGTGGTGCTCTCCGCCAGCCAGCGATAGTGGCGCTTCTCCTCATCGAGCGCGGCGACTCTGGCTTCGAGCTCTTGTTGGCTTAGTTCGAGCGCGGCATTGCGGGCCTCGAGTTCGGCCAGCCGTGCGCGCAGCGCCTCGAGTTCGCAGGCCATCAGCGCGCCGGATCCACCAGGCCGCCCAGCGAGGCATTGCGCCGGAACCAGCCGGCGATGCTGGCTCGCGGCAGGCGGGTGGGCAGCACCTCGTGGGGCACGGTTTCGGCGAGAAACTCGCGATAT